>JBBRQR010000092.1:0-9921 GCA_038226115.1 Sphingomonadales bacterium
CGGATTACGAGTAACTGCCGAACATAGGTCGGTTGCGCGCGCCGTCACGCCGCCCCACTATCGCTTGATGCTCCGCCAGTACGAACTCGTCGATCGCGTTCTCGCGTACGATCCCGACGCCGACGAGGATCTGCTCAATCGCGCCTACGTCTTCTCGCTGCAGGCGCACGGCAGCCAGTTGCGCGCGAGCGGCGACCCCTATTTCAGCCACCCGATCGAAGTCGCGGGAATTCTGACCGAGCTCAAGCTCGACGCCGAGACGATCGCCACCGGCATCCTTCACGACACGATCGAGGACACCGTCGCCACTCCGGCGCAGATCGAGCGATTGTTCGGCGCGAACGTCGCGCGGCTGGTCGACGGCGTCACCAAATTGTCGAAGATCGACGCCGGGGCGACGCCGAACGAGCGCGCAGCGGAAAACTTGCGGAAATTCCTGCTGGCGATGTCCGACGACATTCGCGTGTTGCTGGTCAAACTCGCCGACCGGCTCCACAATATGCGGACGCTGCATTTCATCGCCAACGCCGACAAGCGGCGCCGGATCGCGCGTGAGACGATGGACATTTATGCCCCACTCGCCGAGCGGATCGGGCTGTACGGCTTTATGGACGAGCTTCAGGCGCTCGCGTTTCAGCAGCTCGAGCCGGAGGGGTATGACACGATCGTCAAGCGCCTTGAGGCGTTGCGCGCGGGCAGCGGCGACATGGTCGCGCGGATCGCGAGCGGGATCACCCTGCTGCTCGGGACCGCCGGAATCGACGCCGATGTTCGCGGGCGCGAGAAGCGGCCCTATTCGATCTGGCGCAAGCTCCAGACGCACCGGATCGCGTTCGAAAACCTGCCCGATGTCATCGCCTTTCGCGTCATCACCCACGATGTGAACGCCTGCTACCGCGCACTCGGGGCAATCCATCAACGGTGGCAAGCGGTGCCGGGGCGGTTCAAGGACTTCATCTCGACGCCCAAGCGCAACGGCTACCGCTCGCTCCACACCACCGTCATGCACAGCGAGCGGATTCGCATCGAAATCCAGATCCGTACCGCCGAAATGGACCGCGAGGCGGAATTCGGCCTTGCCGCGCACTGGGCGTACAAGGACGGCGGCGACGCTGCCGCGCCGGCGCAGGTCTCCTATCCGTGGCTCAAGGACCTGCTCGACGCCGTCGACCACGCGACCAGCCCCGAGGAGGTGCTCGAACACACCCGCCTCGCGATGTTCCAGGATCAGGTGTTTGCTTTCAGCCCCAAGGGCGAGCTGATCCAGTTGCCTGCCGGATCGTGCCCGGTCGATTTCGCCTATGCCGTCCACACCGAACTCGGCGACACCTGCGTCGGGGCGAAGGTCAACGGACGCGTCGTCACGTTGCGGACGCCACTCGTCAATGGCGATCAGGTCGAGATCCTGCGATCGAAGGCACAGAAGCCCGACCCGGCGTGGGAGGGGTTCGTCGTCTCGGTCAAGGCGCGCTCGGCGGTGCGGCGCTTCGTTCGTCAGCAGGAACGCAGTCAGCGCCTCAGCCTTGGGCGGACGTTGTTCGACGAGATCGTCGGGCGGTTGAAGCTGCCGCTGTCGGAGGACACGGTCGACGCCGCCCTCGCCCGGCTGAAGCTCGCCGACCGGCCCGCGCTCTACCTTGCGCTCGCCGGGCAGACGGTCAACGATACCGCGCTGCTCGAGGCCGTGCTGCCGGGATCGACCGCCAACAAGCCGAAAAAGCGGACGCGCGCCGGGGTCAGGGTGCCGATCTCGATCACCGGCCTGACACCGGGGGTGGCGTACAATCTCGCCGACTGTTGCCACCCAATTCCCGGCGACCGTATTGTCGGCGTCGGTCGCGCGGGCAGCGGGATCGAAGTGCATTGCATCGACTGCGCCAATCTTGCCGACACGAGCGCCCAAGGGGCCGAAAACGCCGACTGGCTCGACCTTCACTGGGGCGACGAAACGGCCGGCGGCGTTGCCCGCGTCGCCGCCGTCGTCCACAATGCGCCCGGCAGCCTCGCCGCGCTGACCGCGATTCTGGCCCACCACAATGCGAACATCGTCAACCTCAACCTGAGCGAGCGCGACCGCGCGTTCCACAGCTTTGTCATCGACATCGAAGTCGACGACCTCGCTCACCTGACGAACATCATCGCCGCCCTGCGCGCGACGAAGGCGGTGGTGACAGTCGAGCGCGTGAAGGCGTAAGTCGTCGCAGCAGAATTTCCGCCTGTCCTACACCGCGATAATATGGTTGGTCGGCCATGATGAAGACCGCCGCCGCCTGCACCCAAGCGACCGAAAGTGCCAAAGCGGTCAATTACCCCTACAGATGAAATCCCGCGTGGCGCTACTTTCATCAACTTCCAGATTTGGGTGTGAACCGTTTCGGTTCGTCGGGGAGCGACCACAGCGACAGGTGACGCCTCCGTCCAGGGCGGGTAGAGCCGTCGCATGACCGACGCCGACATTCTTGCCGAATTCCGTGCCGCCGAGGCGCTGCTCGAAGGCCATTTCATCCTGTCGTCGGGCCTGCGATCGGCGCGCTATCTCCAGTGCGCCCGCGTCTTGATGGACCCTGCCCGCGCCGCGCGGCTGGTGGCGGCCCTCGTGACGAAGTTGCCGCCGGCGGCGCGCGCGGTCGACGCCGTGGTCGCCCCGGCGATGGGCGGTGTAATCGTCGGCTATGAGGTTGCGCGGCATCTGGGTGTCGCGTCGATGTTCGTCGAGCGCCCGACCGGCACATTCGAGCTCCGCCGCGGCTTCGCGCTGGCCCCCGGTACGACGGTGCTGATGGTCGAGGACGTCGTCACCACCGGCCTGTCGTCGCGTGAGGCGATCGCCGCGATTCATGCCGCCGGAGGCACTGTCGTCGCCGCCGCGTGCCTCGTCGACCGCAGCGACGGAACGGCGGACGTCGGCGTCCCGCTTACGTCGTTGCTGCGCCTTGCGGTGCCGAGCTATTCGCCCGACGCCCTTCCGCCCGAACTCGCAGGCATGCCCGCCGTCAAGCCGGGGAGCCGGGCATGATCTTGTTCATCGCCGCGCTGCTCGCCAGTCACGCGATCGCCCTACCGCCGATCCGCGCGGCGGCACCGCCGGTCGCCGTCACCGCCGATCTTCGTCACCGCTGCGCCGCGGTCGACGCCGCCGCGCGTGCGCTCGCGCTCAACGGTCAGATTCTCGTCAGCGACACTGTCAGCGACTGCACGAGCCAGATCGGCGAGCACGGTTATTTCGATGAGGAAGACCCGTGGCGCTGGGCGTC
Organism: Sphingomonadales bacterium; assembly: GCA_038226115.1. Taxonomy (GTDB): domain Bacteria; phylum Pseudomonadota; class Alphaproteobacteria; order Sphingomonadales; family Sphingomonadaceae; genus Polymorphobacter_B. The sequence continues at coordinate 3,255 of JBBRQR010000092.1, forward strand.
GGTGACGAAACAGGTCGTCGCGGTCGCGGTCATGCAGGCGGTCGATGCGGGCAAGGTTGCGCTCGATACTCCGGTCGCGACCTATGTTCCGGCACTCAAAATCGCCAACGCCGACAAGGTCACGCTGCGGATGCTGCTCCAGCATACCAGCGGGCTGCCCAACGTCGAGGATGGCCCGCTCGATGCGCGCAAGGAGATGTTGGTCCAATATCGCCGCGACGCGCCGCCGCTGCCGCCGATTAGCCCGATCTGCCTCGGCCCGGCCAAAGCGGCACCCGGCGCGCGGTTCGAGTATAATAATTGCGACACCGAGATCGTCGGCGCGGTCCTTGAAGCGGTCACCGGCCAGCAGCTCGGCGACCTGCTTCGCGCAACGATCTTCGTTCCGCTCGGAATGGCGCAGACCGGAATGATCGCCCCCGGCGAGCCCGCCGGCCGCCCCGGCACCCTTGCCGAAGGACGCCGCGACGATTTTATCGATGTCGGGCGCTTCGGCGCGGCAGGATCGCTTGCCGGCTCACCGCGCGATCTCGCGAAGTTCGACCGCGCGTTGGCAGCAGGGACGCTGCTCAAGCCCGCGAGCCGCGACGAACTATGGCGTGGCGATCCGAAGCTCGGTTATGCCGCGCTCGGGCAATGGGTTTATACCGTACCGCTCAAAGGCTGCGCCAAACCGGTCAAGCTCGTCGAGCGGCGCGGCGAGATCGGCGGCGTCCAGGTCCGCAACGTCATTGCGCCCGACGCCGGGCTCGCGCTGATCGTCTTCACCGATCGGCCGTTCGACTTCGGCGAGGCGTGGCAGGGCAAGGGCGGCAGCTACGCGCTGTTCTCGGCGGCACTGTGCCCGGAGACACCCCGATGACCCCGCGCATCCGCCTCGGCGTCAACATCGACCACGTCGCCACCATCCGCAACGCGCGCGGCGGCGATCACCCCGACCCCGTCGCCGCCGCGCAGCTCGCCGTTGCGGCCGGGGCCGACGGCATTACCGCCCACCTGCGCGAGGACCGGCGGCATATCCGCGACGACGATCTGCGGCGGCTGATGGCGGCGCTGACGGTGCCGCTCAACCTCGAAATGGCAGCAACCGAGGAGATGCTCTCGATCGCACTGGCGCACGCCCCGGCGGCGGTCTGCATCGTCCCCGAAAAGCGCGCCGAGCGGACGACCGAAGGCGGCCTCGACGTTCTCGGCAACCAGCCGGGCCTGCGCCACTTCGTCGAGCGGCTGACCGCGCGCGGATGCCGTGTCAGCCTGTTCATCGAGTGCGACCCCAATCAGATCGCGGCGGCGGCGGCGATTGGCGCAGCGGTCGTCGAGCTTCACACCGGGCGCTACGCGCATCTGACGGGCGATGAGGCGGCGGGCGAAGTCGCGCGGCTCATGGCGGGCGCAGAGCGCGCCGCCGCCGAAGGGCTCGAGGTCCATGCGGGGCACGGCCTGACGATCGCCAACGTCGGGTCCATCGCTGCGATTGCCGAGGTCGCCGAACTCAACATTGGCCACTTCCTGATCGGCGAGGCGGTCTTCACCGGCCTCGACGCCGCGATCCGCGCGATGCGCGCGGCGATCGACGCCGCGCGGTGATCGTCCTCGGCCTCGGGAACGATCTGACCAACATCGACCGCATCGCGGCGTCGATCGATCGCTTCGGCGATCGCTTCATCCGTCGCATCTTCACCCCCGTCGAGATTGCCAAGGCCGAGCGCCGCTCGATGACGCGCGCCGGGACTTATGCCAAACGCTGGGCGGCGAAGGAGGCGTGCGCCAAGGCGCTCGGCACCGGCATTCGCGGCGGCGTGTTCTTCAGCGCGATGGGTGTCGTCAACCTGCCGTCGGGCCAGCCGACGCTCGCGCTGACGGGCGGGGCGGCGGAAAGGCTGGCGCAAATAACGCCGCCGGGGCATAGCGCGGTAATACACCTGACCATCACCGACGATCATCCCTGGGCACAGGCGATCGTCCTGATCACGGCGAGACCGACATGAGCGAGACGGCAACCATGGCGAAGGCGAAGAAGAAGGTCGATTGGGCCGACGAATTCAGGCAGCTGATCGTTCTCGTCCTCGCGGTGCTGGCGGTCCACAGCCTTGTCGCCAAGCCGTTTTTCATCCCCAGCGAATCGATGCTGCCAACGCTGTTGACCGGCGACCAGCTGATCGTGTCGAAATTCCCGTATGGCTATTCGTACCTGTCGCCGTCACTTCGCATTCTGCCGACGATGGAAGGCCGCTTTCTTGGCCGCCTGCCCGAACGCGGCGACGTCGTCGTCGTCAAGAGCCCGCGCGAGCACGACGACTGGATCAAGCGCGTCGTCGGCCTGCCTGGCGACACCGTCCAGATGAAGGACGGCGTGCTTATCCTCAACGGCGTCGCGGTCCCCAAGGTGCCCGAAAGCCCGGCCGACATTCCCGTCTCGGCAAACACCGACTGTGTCGGCCAATACGCCCAGTATCGCGTCGCTCAGCCCGATGGCAGCGCGGTCTGCCGTTACCCGCGCTTCCGCGAGACACTGCCCAACGGCAAGGCCTATGACGTCCTCGACCTCGGCGAGACGGGGCAAGACAATACTCAGCCGGTGATCGTTCCCGAAAACCGCCTGTTCCTGATGGGCGACAACCGCGACAATTCGGAGGACAGCCGCTTCTCCAGCCTCGTCGGCGGGCTCGACGTGCTACCGATCGAGAACATCGTCGGGCGCGCCGAGTTCATCACTTATTCGGTCGACGGGTCGGCGTCGTGGAACCCGCTGACGTGGCTGCGCGCGCTACGCTCGCACCGCGCATTCGTGTCGCTGCGGCCCGCGACGGCGCCCCAACCCGTCACGGCAAAGTGAGCGACGCTGGAGGCCCCGTTCCGCCGAGCCCGATCGACCTTTCGGCGCGCGCGCGCGGAGCGGTAACCGACGCTGTCGTCTGGCTGAGCCTCGCCGCAATGCTGTTGCTGGCATGGCACGTCGCATCGTCGCTGCTGCTGATCCTTGCGGGGGTCGTCTTTGCCGCCGGCCTGCAGGGTGGCGAGCGGCTGCTCGGGCGCTTCTGGTACGTCCGTCGCAGTGTCCGCCTCGGTGTCGTCATCGTTCTGTTCCTCGCCGCTGTCCTCGCCTTCCTGTTCTTCGCTGGTACGCAGATCGCAGCGCAGGCGGGGCAACTCCAGACGACGCTCGTCGCGCAGAGCGAACGGATGTCGGCGTTGGCCAAGGACTATGGTCTCAGCGGCAACGGCGGGGACCCCATTGCCGCGATGAAGGCGCAGATCGGCAACTCGGCTGGCAAGATCCTGACCGTCCTCGGCGGCGTCGCGGGGGTGGTCGGCAGCGTCCTCCTCATCATTGTCTTTGGCATTTTCGTCGCCGCCGACCCGCGGCTGTACGAACGTGGCATCGAATGGCTGACTCCTGAGCACCGTCGTGCTGCAACCAAAGCGACTCTCGACGAAATGGCTGCAATGCTCAGCCGCTGGGTTGGCGGACGGATCGTCCTGATGCTGTTCGAGGGAACGCTGATCTTCCTTGGCCTCTCGCTGGTCGGAACGCCGCTTGCACTGCTGCTTGCGCTCGTGACCGGGTTGCTGGCGTTCATCCCCAACCTCGGCGCGATCATCAGCGGCGCGCTGATGATCGCCATCGGCTTCTCGGCGGGTACGACGGTCGGGCTCGAGACGATCGGCGTCTACCTCGCCGTCCAGTTCGCCGATCAGTTCGTCAGCCCGCTGATCGAGAAGCGCGCAGTCGATCTCGCGCCGGCGATCGTCCTCGCCGCGCAGCTGATTTTCGGCGTGCTGTTCGGGATCATGGGGTTGATCCTCGCCGATCCAATCGTCGCGCTGATCAAGGTCGCGCTCGCGCCGCACAGTCGTCATGCGGAGCCAATTGCCGCATCTGCTAAGCTGCATTAGCTCGGACAGATGCCGCCGGGGGGTGATTCGTGCGAGCAGTGAAAGTCGCCGCGGGCATCCTGACCTTCTTCGCTGCAGCGGCGACGGCGCAGACGGCGGGGTCGAATGCAACTCCACCCGAGACCGATCTGAACGCGACCGTGAAGCCGGGTGTTGCAGATGCGACCGACGCACCACAGCCCTACGCATTCCACGTCCAGGCGACGATGGTCGGACAGGGGAACGCTCGCTTTCGCGCGCCCTACGAGGGGGCCAATAGCCTCGACGGCAGCGGCGATCTGCGCGAGACCTTCGATCTAACGGGCTACCTCGGCGTCAGTCCATTTCGAGGCATGGAGGTGTGGATCAACCCGGAGATCAATCAAGGGTTCGGCCTCCGCAACACCCTTGGCGCGGCGGGCTTCCCCTCGGCGGAAGCGTATAAAGTCGGCAAGAAGGCCCCGTACTTTCGCCTCCAGCGGCTGTTCCTGCGCCAGACGATCGACCTTGGCGGTGATAGCGCGGCAATCAAGCCCGACCTCAACGTCCTTGGTGCGACGCACACCGCCGACCGGCTGACGGTCACGATCGGCAAGTTCAGCGTCGGCGACATCTTTGACCAGAACAAATACGCGCACGATCCGCGCAACGACTTCCTCAACTGGACGGCGGTCGACCTCGGCACCTTCGACTATGCCGCCGACGCATGGGGCTATACCTATGGCGGCGCGCTCGAGCTCGCGGTCGGCCCGTGGACCGGTCGCCTCGGGCTATTCGACCTGTCGACTGTGCCCAACAGCGTCACGCTGGAAACCGGCTTTCGTCAGTATCAAGTCGTCGGCGAGGTCGAGCGGCGGGTGGCGATCCACGGCCACCCCGGTGCGATCCGGCTCACCGGCTGGCTCAGCCACGGCAATTTCGCCCGGCTCGACGACGCGATTGCCTTTGCTGCCGCGCACGGCGGGTCCCCCGACCCGACACCCGTTCGCCGTTTCCGCGACCGGAGCGGTATCGGCATCGACGCCGAGCAGGAGCTGAGCGACAGTGTTGGCATCTTCCTTCGTGCCGGCATCGGCGATGGATCGAGCGAAGTGGTCGAGTTTACTGACATCGACCGCACCGTATCCGGCTGCGTCTCGGTCATCGGCGCATCATGGGGGCGCAAGGACGACCGCGCGGCGTTGGCGGTGATCGTCAACGACATCTCATTAGAACGTCGGCGGTATCTCGGCGTGAGCGGGCTCGGCATCCTCGTCGGCGACGGGCGGTTGCCCCACCCCGGCTCCGAGTTCATCGCCGAAGCCTATTACGATCTCGCTGTCGTCCGCGGCATCAGCTTGACCGCCGACGGGCAGTTGATCGTCAATCCGGCATATAATCGTGATCGAGGACCCGTCCCGGTCTTCGGGGTACGGGCGCACGCGCAATTTTAAGATGTGGCAAACGCTGCCTCTATCGGAAGCAGCGCCGCGTTATTGGCCCTGAATTGCCAGGAGTTCGATTTCGAACACGAGCACAGCATTCGGCGGAATGACGCCTCCAGCGCCAGCCGCGCCGTAACCAAGCGCAGGGGGGATAGTAAAGCGATATTTTGACCCGGTCGGCATCAGGGCGACGCCTTCGGTCCAGCCGGGAATGACCTGACCGAGCGGGAACGTCGCCGGTTGCCCGCGCGCGACCGACGAATCAAACACCGTCCCGTCGAGCAAAGTGCCGACATAATGGACCGTAACCGAATCGGCGGCGGTCGGCTTTGCGCCGGTGCCCTCGGTCAGAACTTCATATTGCAGGCCGGAAGCGGTGGTAAGCACGCCGAGTTTATCCTTGTGCGCTGAGAGATAGGCTACGCCCGCCGCCAACGAATCGGCGGATTGGCCCGACTCTGCAGCGGATGGCGACTTGGCGATGATCTCGCGCGTACCCGACCAGACGAGGACGGCGACAAGCACGAGGAAGATGGCGGCAAAGCCGATCCATTTGACCGCCGCGTTCGCCGCGCCGGTGGCCATGGGCTATTTCGCGCCGTCGCGCTCGGCGCGCTTGCGCTCGAGCTTGCGGGCGCGGCGAACGGCAGCGGCCTTTTCACGCGCGCGCTTCTCGCTGGGCTTTTCATAATGGCGACGCAGTTTCATCTCACGGTAGACGCCCTCACGCTGGAGCTTCTTCTTGAGGGCACGTAACGCCTGATCGACGTTGTTGTCACGGACGATGATCTGCAAAGCCGGTCGCTCCATTCACGCAGGCAGCCTCAGCATGGCCACTGCTTGTCATAGGATTAAGCCGCCGGACGGAGCATCCACCCGGCGCAAGATGAGGACCTTAGCAGAGGGGCGGCAGGGCGACAAGCGGAGTCACGGCTCCCCACACCCGCACCGCCTGCACGGTCGCTGGAACGTCGTGAACGCGGACGATCTGTACCCCCTGCGTTAAGCCGTGCAGTGCCAGCGCTAGGCTTCCACCAATACGCTCCCCGACGGGCGCGTCATTGCCCGCCAGCCGGGCGATCAGCGCCTTGCGGCTTGCCCCCAGCAACAGCGGGACACCGAGCGCGTGGAACGTGGCCAAGCCCCGCAGCAGCGCGGCATTGTGGGCGGCGGTCTTGCCGAAACCGATACCGGGGTCGGCAATAATCTTCGCCCGGTCGATCCCGGCAGCGACGCAGGCGGCTATGCGCGCGTCGAGCCAGTCGAACACGTCGGCAACAACATCGGCGTAGTCCGGGGCAAGCTGCATCGTTGCCGGGGTTCCCTGCGCGTGCATCAATACCACCGGGCACCCGCGCGCGGCAACG
>JBBRQR010000093.1:0-9755 GCA_038226115.1 Sphingomonadales bacterium
GCTATTCCTTGCGGGCGGGGCGACGCATCCGGGAGCGGGCGTGCCGATGGCGGCGCTGTCGGGGCGACTGGCAGCGGAGGCGGTCGCGCGGGAACTCGCGTGAACGACGACGGCGCGGGAACTCGCGTGAATGATGACGGCGCGGGAACTCGCGTGAACGACGACGGCGCGGGAACCCGCGTGAACGACGACGGCGCGGGAACTCGCGGGAGCATTCATGGCGTGGGAAAAGCACTCACCGATCCCGGCCCCGCGTTCGACAGCGAGGTTGCGCCGGGCGGCTACCGCTGGTGGTACATCGATGCGGTCAGCGACGACGGGCTGCACGGCCTGACACTGATCGCGTTCATCGGCAGTGTGTTCTCGCCTTATTATGCATGGTCGGATCGGCAGGCACCGGAGAATCACGTTGCCGTCAACGTTGCCCTCTACGCCCCTGGAGCGAAACGCTGGGCGATGACCGAGCGTGGGAGCAGCCACCTCGACCGCGGCCCCGGCCACCTGACGATTGGGCCGAGCGCGCTCGCGTGGGACGGCGACACGCTCGTCGCGACGATCGATGAGATCGCTGCTCCGCTTCCCGCGCGGATCCGTGGCACGGTCCGACTGACGCCCGAATCGATGACGACCGAATCGTTCGCACTCGACCCCGGCGGTCACCACCGATGGCGGCCGATTGCCTCGCGCGCGCGCGTCGAGGTGGTCATGGAGCGCCCCGGCGTCCGCTGGTCGGGGACAGGCTATCTCGATTCGAACGCCGGCAACGAGCCGCTCGACGACGGATTTGCCGATTGGGACTGGTCGCGCGCCCACCGGCAGCGCGACACTGTCGTGCTGTATGACGGTGTCCGCCGCGATGGGTCGATGTTCGCTCTCGCCTTGCAGATTGCCGCCGATGGGACGGTCGAGCACGTTCCCGCGCCACCGCACGTCGTTCTGCCGACGAGCGGCTGGCGGATGGCACGATCGACCCGCGCCGACGCCGGCCACGTCGCACGCGTAACGCGGACATGGGAGGATTCGCCGTTTTACGTCCGCTCGGCGTTGCGAACGCGGCTGTTCGGCGAGGATTGTGCGGCGGTCCACGAAAGCCTCTCGCTCGACCGCTTCCGAATGGGGATTGTGCGCGCGATGCTGCCGTTTCGAATGCCGCGACGCGGATGAAGCGGCCAGCGTCGTCATCGCCCACTGGCCCTGCCCCGCCGCCGTGCTAAACCGATCACCATGAGCAAGTATTTTCCATTCTCAGCCATCGTTGGGCAGGAGGAGATGAAGGCGGCGCTGCTGATCGCCGCCGTAGACCCGCGCATCGGCGGGGTGATGGTATTCGGCGATCGCGGCACCGGAAAATCGACGGCGGTGCGGGCGCTCGCCGCCCTCCTCCCACCGCTGCGCGTCGTCGCCGGCAGCCGGTTCAATGCCGACCCCGACCGCCGCGAGGATTATGCCGCCGACCCCGCCGCGGCCGACGGCGAGGCCGTCGATGGCAGCGTTCCGTTCGTCGACCTGCCGCTCGGCGCGAGCGAGGACCGCGTCGTCGGCGCGCTCGATCTCGAAGCGGCGCTGACCAAGGGGATCAAACGGTTCGAACCCGGGCTGCTCGCGCGCGCCAACCGGGGATTTTTGTACATCGACGAGATCAACCTGCTCGAGGACCACATCGTCGACCTGCTCCTCGATGTCGCCGCGAGCGGGGAAAACGTCGTCGAGCGTGAAGGGTTGAGCGTCCGCCACCCGGCGCGTGTCGTCCTTGTCGGCAGCGGCAATCCTGAGGAAGGCGAGTTGCGCCCGCAATTGCTCGACCGCTTTGGCCTGTCGGTCGAAGTCCGGACACCGAGCGACCTCAAGGACCGCATCGCCGTCGTAAAGCGACGCGATGCATTCGACCGCGACGCAACCGCCTTCGCGGCGGAATGGGCCGAGGCGGAAGCACAGGTAATGGCCCGCATCGCCGCCGCGCGCGCGCTGTTGCCGACGGTCGAGGTCGACGACGACGCACTCGAACTGTCGTCGCGGCTGTGCATGGCGGTCGGGGCGGACGGGCTGCGCGGCGAACTGACGATGCTCCGTGCCGCGCGCGCGACGGCGGCGCTCGACGGTGACGACGTGGTCGATGCCGGACACCTGATCGAAGTCGCGGCGATGGCGCTGCGCCACCGGCTGCGGCGCAACCCGCTCGACGACGCCGGATCGACCGCGCGGATCGACCGCGCCGTCGCCGAAGTGTTCGGAATGGCGGAGCGCGCGAAGTCGGCAGCGTGAGCACCGTCGCGTGACCACGGCGGCGACCGATACATGGGCCGATGCGTGGGCTGTGGCGAATTTGCTAGCGCGCGACCGTTTGCTTTGCGGCGCGGTGGTGCGCGCGTCCGCCGGTCCGCCGCGCGACGCGTGGGTCGCGGCGTATCGCGCTGCCGCGACCGGGCCGGTGCTGCGGCTGCCACTCGGGATCGACGATGACCGGCTGCTCGGCGGGATCGACCTTGCCGCGACGCTGGCCGCCGGACGCCCGGTCGCCGCGCTCGGGCTGCTGACGGAGGCCGCCGGTGGCACGGTGATCGTGCCGATGGCTGAACGAATCGAGACCGGGCTGGCGGGGCGGTTGGCGGCGGCAGTCGATGCCGGAAAGGTGAGGATCATTCTGCTCGACGAGGGCGAAGGCGACGAGGCGGTGCCACCCGCACTCGCCGAACGCTGTGCCTTCTGGCTGCGGCTGCCCGACACCCTTGGTCGCCGTTGCAGCGAGCCGGACGCGGTTACGGGCGTCCACGCTTCACCCAGCGAAGCAGTCGTACTGCCCGAGGCCGCCGTCGATACATTGTGCGCGACCGCCTTCGCCTTCGGCGTCGATTCGGCGCGCGCGGCTGTCTTTGCCGTCGTTGTTGCGCGTGGGTGCGCCGCGCTCGCCGGGCGCGACGCGGTCGACGACGACGATCTTGCTACCGCCGCGCGGCTGGTTCTCGGACCGCGCGCAACAAGACTGCCCACCCCACCCGCCGACGATGCAAGCGGACCCGACGATAGTCCCGAACCGGCGCGTGACAGCGAACCGCCGCCATCCGCCGATGATGCGGACGATAACGGCGATGACGTCACCAGTGGCGACGCCGCGCTGACCGAGCGGATCGTCGAAGCGACCGGCGCAACACTGCCCCCCGGCCTCGTTGCGGCCCTCACCGCCGGACGCGCGCCGCCGGGACGCGGCAGCGGGGGCGGTGCGGCGCGGGCGGGCGTGCGGGGACGACCGCTTCCCAGCCGGGCCGGAGCGCCACGCGGGCGACAACGGCTCGCACTGGTCGACACGTTGCGCGCGGCTGCACCGTGGCAAAAGCTGCGGCGGACCGCTGGCGAGCTGCGGGTGATGGTTCGCCGCGACGATTTTCGCGTCGCGCGCTTTGCCGAGCAGTCGGCGACGACAACGATCTTTGCCGTCGACGCGAGCGGGTCGGCGGCAATCGCCCGCCTCGCCGAGGCCAAGGGCGCGGTCGAATTGCTGTTGGCCGAGGCGTATGTCACCCGCGCCCATGTCGCGCTCGTCGCCTTTCGCGGAACAGCGGCGGAGGTCGTCCTGCCGCCAACCCGCTCGCTCGCACGGGCCAAGCGCGCGCTCGCCGGGCTGGCGGGCGGCGGGGGAACGCCACTCGCCGCCGGACTAGACACGGCTGGCGATCTTGCCCGCGCCGCACGGCGCGGCGGTCGGACTGCGCTCGTCGTCGTCCTGACCGATGGCCGCGCCAATATTGCCCGCGACGGGACGGCATCGCGCGTCCGCGCCGCAGCCGACGCCATCGCCGCCGCGCGCGGCTTTGCTGCCGACCGGATCGCCGCTGCGTTCATCGACACGTCGGTCCACCCACGCCCCGAAGGGGTTGCCCTCGCGTCGGCAATGGCGGCGCGGTACGTCGCATTGCCCGTCGCCGGAGCGGCCGCGATGGCCGGGGTGATCCGCGCGCTCGGTGCCCCATGACCGACCTTACCCCTCCACCCGCGTGGCGTACCGACGGCGGCGACTGGCCGAACCGCGCACTTAGCTGCTTTGTCGCGGCTGGTGGCATCCGCTGGCACGTACAGGTCGCAGGCGCGGGACCGGTTATCGTCCTGTTGCACGGCACCGGCGCGGCGTCGCACAGCTGGCGCGATGTCCTGCCGCTGCTCGCTGACCGCTTCACCGTCGTCGCGCCTGATCTGCCGGGGCACGGCTTCACATCGGCGCTGACCTCACCGACGCTGTCGGCGATGGCGGCGGCGGTCGCCGCGCTGCTGGCCACGCTCGGCCATCCGCCATCGCTGATCGTGGGCCATTCGGCGGGCGCGGCGGTGGCGCTGCGGTTGGGTCTTGACCGCCCCGTCCCCGTCCTCGCGTTCAATGGCGCGCTTCAGCCGTTCCCCGGCATTGCCGCGACACTGTTTCCCGCGCTCGCGAAGATCTTGTTCGTCAACCCGTTCGTTCCCGGCATCATGGCGCTGCAGGCGCGCGCGCCGGGAGCGGTCGAGCGGTTTCTGAAACGCTCGACCGGGTCAGTGATCGACCCCCGCGGCGTCGAGCTTTACGCCCGGCTGTTCCGCCGTCGCGACCATGTTGCCGGGGCGCTGGCGATGATGGCGAACTGGGATCTGGCCCGCCTCGCCAGCGATTGGTCGGGAATGACGGCGCCGCTCCGCCTCGTCGCCGCGAGCCGCGACGCCGCAATCCCACCGGCGACGGCCATGGCCGTCGCGGCCAAAATCGCCGGGGCCGAAGCGATCGACTGGCCCGGCGTCGGCCACCTCGCCCATGAAGAAGATCCGGTGACGGCGGTACGCTTCATCTGCGACGCCGCAACAACATGGGGGATCGGCTGATGGATTTGGGTGCGGTCGAGGGTGTCTTCTTTGCCGTCGTTGTCCTCGACTTTGCCGTTTGGCAGATCTGGAGCCTGCGCGACCGCGACTAGCTCTACCCGAGCGCGCGCCGGTATAAATGCCATGTCGCGTGACCCAAGATCGGCATCACCACCGCCAGCCCGACGAAGGCCGGCAGCGCCCCGAGCACGAGGCCGATGACAACGATCAGCCCCCATGCGGCCATCATCACCGGGTTGGCGATCACGACGCGGACCGACGTCGCGATCGCTTCGGGGAGCGACACGTCGCGGTCGAGCGCCAGCGGAAACGAGAATGCCGCGATTGCCAGCGTCACGGCGGCGAAGGCGAAGCCGACAAGATTGCCGACGACGATCAGTCTGAGCCCACCGGGCGTGCCGAAGACGTTGGTCAGGAACGAGCCGATGTCGCCCATGCTGCCCGGCCCCATCGCCCACCGCTGGATCGCGAGTGCGCTCGCCAGCCACGCCGCAAACAGGATGGCGAGAACGACCCCGAGCGCGACGATCGTGCCGATCGATTTCGCATGGAGTACGTCGAAGACATGGGTCCACCGCGTGTCGAGGCCCGCCTCGCGCCGACGACTGAGTTCGTATAGGCCGACGGCGGCGAGCGGGCCGACCAGCGCGAACCCCGAGATCAGCGGGAAGATCAACGGGACGATGTCGTTACCCTGCGCCCATCGCGCCGCGATCAGCCCGACGGCGGGATAGATCAGCGCCAGCAGCACGAGGTACGTCGGCATCAGCTTGAAATCGTCGAGGCCCTTCCGCAGCGCATCGGCCAAGTCGGCAGTACCGAGCGAACGGATGCGTTGCGGCGTTTCGCCGGTCGTCGTCAGGGTGTCGGCCACGGCACGTCCTCCCACAGATCGATTGGAGTGTCCGTCGTTGCATCGGACTTGTCGAGTCGCTTGTTCGACGGCATGAGCCAGCAGCCGCTTGGGGAGACCGCAAATGACCACCGCCTTCGATTATGCCCATGACGACACGATGTGTCGCGGCGCGATCGCGCTTCCCAACGGTGACGCCAAGGTGCCCGGGATCGTCATCTTCGCTGACATCGGCGGGATCGGCGCGCATACCAAGGCATGGGCCGACCGCATTGCCGCCGAACTGGGCTATGTCGCGCTCGCCGCCGACACCTACGGCGAGGGGCGCACCCCGGCCGATTTTCCGGAAGGCATCGCGTGGTTGACGCCGTACCGGCAGGACCCGGTGATGACCGTCGCTCGGACCGGAACCGCCGTCGCGGCGATGGCCGCTCATCCGCGTTGTGATGGGCGCGTCGCCGCGATCGGCTTTTGCTTCGGCGGATCTATCGTGCTGGAACTCGCGCGAGCCAATGTCGCCAATTATCACGCGGCGGTCAGCTTCCACGGCGGACTGTCGACTCCGGCCCCGGCGACAAAGCCGATCAGCGCGGCGCTGCTCGTATGTCATGGCGCCGAAGATCCGCTCGTCCCGCCCGCTGAATTGACGGCGTTCCTCGCCGAAATGGCGCGCGTCGACGCTGATTGTCAGACGATCGCTTACACCGGCGCCGTCCATAGCTTCACCAACGAAAGCGCCGATGGGTCGATGATGCCCGGCATCAAATATCACGCCCCGACGACGCGCCGGGCATGGGCCGCGATGGCGGCGCATTTCGCCGAGGTCTTTGGCTAGGGAGGCCTGCTAAAGCCCTTCGCCGCCGACCCAATGCGCCTGCGCGAGGCGGCGGGCGACGGTCCAGACCTGAGTGCGGATGTCGGGGACGGCGACGATTTCCCAGAACGCGCCGCGCGTCATTGGGCCAAGGCCGAACAAGCGCGGATGGGCGATGCCGTTCGCGCCGATCAACTGTGACTGGGCGTTAACGTCGAGGCCGAGCCGCGCCGAGTCGGCTCGCGCGTAGCCGGCGGCGATGAGCGAGCGCAAGACCGGCTCGCTCGACCGCGCGAGATCGCCCTGCGGCCCGGTGCAGTTGACGATCCGCCGAACCTGCAGCATCGTTTTGGCGTCCGCCCCGCGCGGACGGTAAGTGACGGCGACGCCGTTACTGATGGGGATATAGGCGCTCGGCTTGCCGCCGACGATCGTCAGCTGCCCGCGGGCGATCATCGCGTCGACCTTGGCGGCGACCTGCGGCGCGAGGCGGTGGCGGTGAACGTCCCACCACGGGCGGAGGTGGCGGAGAAAACGGCCGCGCTGCTCGCCCGTCGCCGACAGCCACAGGCCTTGGGTGAATGGCCGCAGTTCGTCGACCGCTGCCCGCCAACCAAGGCGCTTCGCCCGCTGGCGAACCTCGGCGAGGAGGGCGGAGGCGACCGTCGTCGGCTTCTCGTTGCGGTCGCCGTGCAGTCCCGGTGCGACGTGTGGGCGGGGCAGCAGCCCGCGCCGTGACAGCGCGACGATCTTGCCCGCGAACGCTGCTGCATCGAGCGAAAGCGCGACGTCAACCATCGTCAGGCCGGTGCCGATCAGCATGACGGTATCGTCGGCGGTCAACCCCGCGACGACCCCGGGGTCCCATGGATCGGGGGCGTAAACATCGTCGGACAGGCTGGCGGCATCGAGCCCCGGCGGTGCGTGCGGCGGCAAGTTGCCGACGGCAACGACGAGCGCGTCGACCTCGATTTTACGGCCGTCAGACAGCCCGACCGTGACGCCGTCACCGTGCACAGCGACCGATACCGCCTCGTCACGGACGAGGGCCAAGCGATCGCCCGCCCGCGCCGCCGAGCGATCGAGCAATTCCCCCAGATATTCGCCGTACTGGCGGCGCTGAACGAAGCTGCCGCCGTCGCCCAAGCCGCGCGCACCGCACCAGTCGGCAAAGTGCGCCGGACGGTCGGACAGCGCACTCATATTGCCGGCGCGGACGTTGAGCAGGTGCGACGGGTGCGGCGCGGTATACGCCGTCCCGCGCCCAAACACCGCACGCCGCTCGATCAGCGTCGCATGCGGCCCGGCGTGGCGCAGAATGTTGATCGCGAGGAGCGACCCGGAGAACCCCGCGCCGACGATCGCGACGGATTTATAGATCATCGCGCTACCCTTTCCCAGGAGAGGGGTCACAGCGGCCCATGCGTCAACCTTGGCAGCACGTGCCGTGCGAACAGGTCGGCTTCGGCCACGTGCGGGTAGCCCGACAGGATGAACGCCTCGATGCCCATCGCCTGATACGCCGCCAGCTTGGCGAGGACCTGATCGGGGTCGCCGACGATCGCTGCGCCGCAACCCGACCGCGCGCGCCCGATGCCAGTCCACAAATTATCCTCGACATAGCCCTCGTTCCCCGCTGCATCGCGGAGTTCGGCCTGACGGCGAACACCTTCGCTCGTCGCGTCGAGCGACTTCGCGCGGATCGCGTCGCCGGTCGCGGCGTCGAGCTTCGACAGCAAACGGCTCGCGGCGGTCCGTGCCTCGGCTTCGGTGTCGCGGACGACGACGTGAGCGCGGTAGCCGAACTTTAGTGTCCGACCATGAGCAGCAGCGCGCGACCGCATGTCGTCGACGATCGCCTGAACGGCGGGCATCGTATCCGGCCACATCAAATACACGTCGGCAGCGCGCGCCGCCGCGTCGCGCGCGTCGGGGCTGAGACCGCCGAAATAGAGCGGCGGGCACTTGCCGGTGAGCGTCGTCACCCCCGGCGGGTCGACGGCGAATTTATAATGTTCACTGTCGATCTCAGTCCGCGCGCCGCCGAGAAGCGACTTGAGCGCGAGCATGGCCTCGGCAGTGCGAGCGTAGCGGGGTGCACTTGCAAGGGCCGCGCCGGGAACGTCGGACGAGATGATGTTGACCGTCAGCCGCGGCGTCGACGTGCCGGGAATCATCCCGGCGATGCGGTCGAGCGTCGCGATCTGCCGCGCCAGCTGCGGCGGCCAAGCCTCCCCCACCCGCACCGCCATCAACAGCCGGATCCGCCGCGTCAGCACCGCAATCGCGGCGGCGAAAGCGGTGGTGTCGATGCCCAGCGCATAGCCGCTCGGCAGGAGGATATTGTCGAACCCCCCGGTTTCGGCGGCGAGCACGATGTCGCGGCAATGCTCCCAGCTCGACTTCAGCTTCGGATCGGGGACGCCGAGGAACTCATAGTCGTCATCGCACAGGGCCGAAAACCAGCTGACCTCGCAGCCCGACGCTGCGACCGTCCCGTTCGCGGGGGTCATGGCAGTTTCTCGCCAAGGCTCGCCTCGAGAATCGCATACCATTCGGCGCGCTCGAAGCGGACCTTGAACGCATCCGCCGATTCGGCGATCCGCGCCAAGGTCTGGCTGCCGACGATCGGTATCGGCCTCGCGGGATGCGCCATGACCCACGCGTACGCCACCGCCACGCGTCCGACGTTATATTTGTCGGCGTGAGCATCGAGCGCGGCCCGGACCATCGTCGTGCGGTCGTCGGTCGCGTCGTTGCCGCCGAGCCGCCCCTGTCCGAGCGGCGACCACGCGAGCACCGCCAGCCCGTATTTCATCGCCCGGTCCATCGTCCCGTCGAACAGCGGCGCGGTCGCCAAGGCCGAAAACTCGGGCTGGGTCGAGGCGATCGGAATATTAAGGTACGACTTCAGCGCGGCGGTCTGCGCCGGGGTATGGTTCGACACGCCGACGCTGACGATCTTGCCCTGCAGCACCAGTTCTTCGAGCACGGCCGCCGTCTCGGCCGGGTGGGCGAGGAGGTCGGGGCGGTGGATCTGCCACAGGTCGATCCGCTCGGTGCCAAGCCGCTTGAGCGACGCCTCGACCGCTTGCACGATGTATTCGGGCGACGAATCGTACGGCACCCCCATGCGGATGCCGCCCTTCGACGCGAGGACCATCCGGTCGCGCAGCTCGGGCGCCTCGGCGAACACCCGCCCGAGCAGAACCTCAGCCGCACCGAACGGCTCGTCGTTATCGGGAC
>JBBRQR010000094.1:0-9738 GCA_038226115.1 Sphingomonadales bacterium
CCCGCCGATCGCGACCGGGTGGCCGAGCGCCCACAGCCCTTCCGCCTTCGCCGCCGCCATCAGCCCGGCGAGCACCGCCTGCGCGTCGGCCGCTGCACCGTGGTCGAGCACGGCTTCGGCCGGATAGACCCGCTCCTCGACGAAGGCCTTCACCCGATTACGTGTCGTCGCCCAGTGTGCGGTCATCGTGATCCTTTTCAGACAGTCGCCGAGTGTACGGCGATTGCTCCCGCGTGCAACGTCGGATGGCGCCGCGGTGCGTGGCTGACCCCCTCGACAATCCGGTCGCAGGGCGGACCTGTCTCTTTCGTGCCACGCCTATCCGGTCATTTACGAAAGGCGAATATGACACCGATCCGCAACATGAATGCAACCCAGCGGTAACAATCGGACTGTAGCTCGTCCCCCTGTGTTCGGACGAATGGCGTCCGCCTAGGGGATTTGATATGATTATTCGATCTGGCTTGCGGCTGCGGCTGCTCACTGGCGGCGCGCTGCTTGCGCTCAACGCGGCTCCCGCAATCGCTGCAACGCCGGTCGCGACTCCGGAACCGGCCGCTGCCGCCGCCGAGGACTCGGGCCTAGCCGATATCATCGTCACGGCGACGAAGCGCGAGACAAATCTTCAGAGCACACCGATTTCGATCAGTGTCCTCAGCGCACAGTCGATCACGGACCGCCATATTCAAAGTCTCGTGAATCTGATGGACGGCGGCATCCCGTCGCTTCGTATCGCGACGTTCGAAGCACGCCAGTCGGCGTTGACTGTCGGTATCCGCGGCATCGTCCCTTACGACGCAAATCAGACCGCGCGCGATAATGGCGTCAGCGTCTATCTCGACGGCGTCGCGCTCGGCAAAACGCAGGGCCTGAATGCCTCGCTGTTCGACATCGAGCGCATCGAGGTCCTTAAAGGTCCGCAGGGCACGCTGTTCGGCCGCAATACCGAAGGCGGCGCAGTGTCGCTGGTGAGCAAGGCGCCGACCGGCGAACTCGACGGTCGCGTCGTTGGCGGCGTCGGCAACTATGGCAGCCGCGAGGTTGAACTGCACCTCGACCTTCCGACTTACTATAACATCTCTCTGAAGTTTGACGGGGTTTACCAACACCAGGATCCGACGACGCAGGATCCGCTTACCGGATCGGTCGGCTTTAATGCCTACGACCGGAAAGGCGGTCGGGTACAGGCGCGCTGGAAGCCGGTCGAGGGCCTCACTGCCGACCTTGCATACGATTACACGCAGGACCAGAATACGCCGTTCTTCAGCCAGTTGCTCAGCTACAACCCGAATAATTACCGGGTCGGCACCTATACCAACCCGACGACCGGCGTCGTCGGCACACAGCTCTACGTCCCTGGAGCCGCGGTCCCGACCACCTGCGGCGGAACCAACACCAACATCTGCATCGCCCCTAAGGCCCCAATAACGGTGGTGCATCCGCAGTTTCAGAATGTTGCCGAAGTCGGCGTTCCGCAACAGTATAGCGAGGACGTGACGCATGGCTTTTCCGCCAACCTGAAGTACAAAATTGCGCCCGCCCTTGAGCTTCGCTCGATCACGGCATGGCGCGGCGTCCGCACCGATCAGTTCGACAACTCGGGCGGCGAAAAGCGCGTGACCTTCGTGCCAAACGGTAATTTCAGCCGGTACAGCCTGTCGTTCCTCCGCCAGAACCAGTTCAGCCAGGAAGTTCAGGCGGTCGGCAGCGTGCCGCAACTCGATTACGTTGTCGGCGCATATTACTTCACGGAGCGAGCGAGTGAATATGCCGCGACGCCGACGACCAACACCTATAACGCCGACGGCACGGCGTTCACGCTCCGCAGCCCGATCGTCACCGGTGTGATCACCTCGGGGAACTCGGGCCCGCAACTCAGCGCGCCGAGCTGCCTTAACACTGCCAGCTTCGCGCCGAATCTGTGTCAGTTCATCACTCGCGACAGCCGCGCCACCGACCATAATATCTCGGTCTTCGGGCAGGGAACGTTTACGCCGTCGGGCCTCGACTTCGCGCATTTGACCATCGGCGGTCGGTGGACGCAGGATATACGCAGCGGCACGCTGTTCTTCATCAACGGTCGCGACACGAACTTCACGTTCCGGAATAAGGTCAGCCGTTTCGATCCGCTGGTCAACCTCGCGATCGACGCTTCGGCCGACATCCATTTTTATGCCAAGTACGCGACGGGCTTCCGCGCCGGCGGGGCCAACGACCGGTCGCAGCAGTTCAACGCCTTCGGTCCGGAATCGGTCAAGTCGTACGAGGTGGGCGCCAAGATGGACTTCCTCGACCACAAGGCCCGCCTCAACCTCGCCGGCTACATTATGGACCGCAGCAACACGCAGTTCGACTTCGACCTGTTCGACACGGCGGCGGGCAGCCCGACGGCCAACAGCCACCTTGAACAGACAACGAACGCAGGCAATACCAAGATCCGGGGCATCGAAGCGGACTTGACAGTTCAACCGGTCCGCAACCTCACCTTGGGCGCGTCGTATGCGTACACCTACTTGAAGGCGCCGCTTGCGGTGAACCCGATCCTCGGCGGTCCGCTGCAGCAGCTTTACATCGTCTACACGCCAACGAACGCAGCCTCGGCAACTCTCGACTATGCGTTGCCAGTCGGGTCAAGCAGCGCGATGCTCCGATTGCACCTCGATGCCAACTATTCGAGCAGCTACAACAGCTTTCAGCTCGAGCCGACACGTACCGATTCGAGTTTCCTTGTAAACGGGCGTCTCGCACTCGCCGATATCGCGGTCCGGGGCGGCAACTCGGTCACGGTGGCAATCTGGTCCCGCAACATGTTCAACGAACATCACATTTATCGTCGCTCGGCCGCCAATTCGAGCCCGGTCCTAAACTATTGCGGCGCCAATGGCGTCAATGGAGCGACCAATCCCGCGACACCGTGTACCGCTAATGCGCTGATCTCAACCAATTACGGTGGCGTCGTCGGCGACTATGGCAACTTCAATCCGCCACGGACGTTTGGTCTGCAGATCTCCGCAAAGTTCTAACCATTTGGTTCGGTCGACCGTAATTACAGTGAGAGAGGCCAGCCCGGACACCGACCGGGCTGGTTTCGTCTTACCCCTATACAATGCTCGCCATAACAGAGCATCCGGAGCTCTTCGGTGCTGTACCCGGCGTTGCGACGATATGGTCTCGCGGCACAAAAATGGCTGCCTGTGGTAGAACCGGCGCCCCTGCACGAATGGCTAAGTCGGCTTCGCCCGAACAGGGCAGCTTTGTTTGCAACGCAGATCGCGGCGGGGCCGGCATTTCTGCCCCCGGAAGCCTGCTCCATTTTCGAGACAGCATTGCCGCCCCGTCCCGTCGATGCGCACCAAGACGAAGAGTTCCAGTGCGACATCCGGCAAAGCGGGCAGCGCGTACCGGTCGTTGCGCGAATGCATCCCCGCGTTGTCGGTGCGATTGAAATCGTCGATGGTGCACGCCGCCTACAGGCAATCGCTGCGGTAAATCGGCGATCGGTTACGCCAATCTCGATCGCTGCGAACATTCTTACCCTAACCGACCGGGAAGCGTTCGTCCTTGCCTATGTGCGGCAACAGGAGCGTACAGACCTCTCGTTGTTCGATCGCGCGCGTTCGATCGCCGATGCTCATGGCCAACATTTCCGCCATGATACAGCTACCCTCGCTCAGCGTCTGAACATCCCATCCACCGAGATAAAGCGCTTGATCAGACTCGGGCGGATTCCGAGTGAGATATTTGCTGCGTTAGGCCCGACTGCGGAACTAACCGGCGAACACATAGAGCCGCTCATCAGCCGCATGCGCGCGCGCGGAGGCCGGACCGCGATTCTCAACCGCGCGCGACAAATCGCGATCATGCGAGAAGCGCGCACGGTGTCCGGTTACTCCCCCTTGGCCGCATCGGGCGTGATCGACGACCTGTGTTCGCAAGCATCGTCAATTCGTACGGCCAAAGTCAGGATCGAAGTAAGGACCAAGAAGATGGACCTTGTTGCCCAGATCGAGACGCTGGCCGATGGCCGGGGACTAATTCACATCCAGCCACACGGTAATGTTTCGCAGGACGACCGGTTCGAGGCGCTCCACCGTGCGGTCGGTCTGTTGCGCGAAGCCGAGTCCCGCAAGACGTAGCAGGGGCCCAGACCTGCGAGCCGCCCGGCGCGAGAAATAAATCGCGGACCGATACAATAGTTTGCCGCGTACCCGTACACTTCCCGCCGCGCTCCGCCTCCGCTAGATCCTGCGCGCATGACCACTATCCTCCTCACCGGCAGTACTCGCGGCATCGGTGCCGCCGCCCACGCCGCGCTCATCGCCGCCGGGGCGACCGTCATCGGCCACGGCAGCAAGGACGGCGACGGCGTCATCGGCGTCGATCTGTCGGAACCCGGCGCGGGCGACCGGCTGTGGGACGCCGCAATCGACCGTGCGGGGGGGCGGATCGACGTCGTCGTCAACAATGCCGGGGTGTTCGAGGGCGTTGCACTCGACGGCGACGACGGCGATTGGGCGGCGACGTGGGAACGGTCGTGGCGGATCAACCTGCAAGCCGCCGCCGACCTGTCGCGCCGCGCCGTCCGCCATTTCCGCGCGCGCGCCGCCGCGGGTGCCGCCGCGCACCCCGGCGACCCCGGCGCGGTCAGCGGGCGGATCGTCAACGTCGCCTCGCGCGCCGCGTTCAGAGGCGATTCGCCCGACCACTGGCATTACGCCGCCGCCAAGGCCGGGATGGTGGCGATGACGCGAACCATCGCCCGCGCCTATGCCGCCGACGGTGTGCTGGCCTTCGTCGTCGCGCCGGGGTTCACGATGACGGGCATGGCGGCGGATTATCTGAGCAGCCGTGGCGGCGACAAAGTGCTCGCCGACATCCCGCTCGGGCGCGTCGCCGACGCCGCCGAGGTCGCCGAAACGATCCGCTGGCTCGCGCTCGACGCGCCGCCGTCGCTAACGGGCGCGGTCCTCGACATCAATGGGGCGAGCTATGTCCGGTGAGGACGAGATTCCTCTCGCCGGATATCAAATCCTCCGCGCCCGTTATAGTGTCATCCCCGCGAAGGCGGGGATGACAACGAACAACGCGTGACCCCGACCACCTGGCGCGTCCGCCTGCCGTGCACCCGCGCCGAGGCCGAGGCGCTGCCCGACGCCGACCCCTTCCCCGACGCCGCCGACCCGCCGACGGTACTGACCGACGAGCCCGATCCGTCGCGCCCCGACGACTGGACCCTCGACGCCTATTTCACCGCGCCTCCGACCACCGCCGACCTCGCCGTACTCCACGCTCTCGCGCCGTCGGCCGCGCCGGGCAGCGCCATGGTCGAACGCCTCGCCGACACCGATTGGGTGACGCTCAGCCAGTCGGGCTTCGCGCCGGTCCGTGCCGGGCGCTTCGTCGTCCACACCGCCGCCCACGCCGCCGCCGTCCGTGCGAGCGACATCGGCATCGCCATCGAGGCGGGGCTGGCGTTCGGCACCGGCCAGCACTTCACGACGCGCGGGTGTCTGATCGCGCTCGACCGCCTCGCCGCACGCCACCGGTTCGCGCGGATCGCCGATCTCGGCACGGGAACCGGCGTCCTCGCGATCGCCGCCGCGCACCGCTGGCCGTGCGCGCGCGTCGTCGCGTCGGACATCGACCCCGTCGCCATCGCCGTTGCCCGCGCCAATGTGCGCGCGAATGGCGTCAGGACCGGGCGTGGGCGCGGTGAAATCGACACCGTCGTCGCGGCGGGCGGCCACCATTGCCGTCTCCACGGCCCGTTCGATCTCATTACCGCCAACATCCTTGCGGCGCCGCTGATCGCGATGGCCGGGGCGGTAACGGCGGCGCTCGCCCCCGGTGGCACCCTCGTTCTCGCCGGGTTGCTGACGACGCAGGCGCGCGCGGTCGCCGCCGCCTATGTCAATCGGGGCTGCCGCCTTATCGACCGGATCGATGCCGATGTCTGGCCGACGCTGGTCCTGCGACGCCGTGCACCGTGACGCCCCGCATTCGCGCGCGCGTCACGGGCGGCGCACGGGAACATCACGCGGCGGCGGCGACGATCGCCTGCCACGCCGCCTCGTCGATAACCCTGATCCCGAGCGCCGCCGCCTTCGCCGCCTTCGCCCCCGCTCCCGGTCCCGCAATCACCAGATCGGTTCGCGCACTGACCGACGCTGCGACCCGCGCGCCCAGCCGATCCGCCTGTGCCCGCGCCTCATCACGGCTCATCGTTTCGAGCGTGCCGGTAAACACGACGGTCTTCCCCGTCACCGCCGAAGCGTGCGTCGCGACAGCCATATCAATGACTTCGACCTGCTCGATCAGATCGGCGACAAGGTCGCGATTATGCGCCTCGGCGAAGAAGTCGGCGATCGCCCCCGCGATCTCCGGCCCCACCCCACCGACTGCAAAGACACTCGCCAGTTCGGCGGCGTGGCGCGCGCGCAATTTCTCATCGCTTTCACCCAGCGCCGCCGCCCCCTCGCGAACGGCAACCGCCACCTCAACCCGCGCCGAAAACGCCTTATAGGTGACAAACGCGCGCGCAAGGTCACGCGCCGTCGTTTCGCCGACATGACGAATTCCGAGGGCAAATAGAAACCGCTCAAGGCCAATCGAACGCCGTGCAGCGATCGCCGCAAGCAATTTATCGACCGACAATTCGTCGAACCCGCGTCGCGCAACAAGGCTGTCGCGGTGCGCTGCGAGGCGAAATATATCCGCTGGGGTGGTTATCAGTCCTTCGGCAACGAACAGCTCGATCCGCTCCGCCCCCAACCCCTCGATGTCGAATGCCCGACGCCCGACGAAGTGACGCAACCGTTCGACCCGCTGCGCCGGGCAGATCAACCCGCCGGTGCACCGCCGCGCAACCTCGTCCGCCTCACGCACGGCGAGGCTCCCGCACGCCGGACAGACGCTCGGAAAAACAAAGGCTTCGCCGCGCTCGCTACCATCGAGCACCGGACCGATAATCTGAGGAATAACGTCGCCAGCGCGCTGGAGCACGACCGTATCACCGACGCGGACATCCTTGCGCGCGATCTCATCCTCGTTGTGGAGCGTCGCGTTGGTGACGATCACCCCGCCGACGCCGACCGGATCAAGCCGCGCAACGGGGGTTAGCTGCCCCGTCCGCCCGACCTGAATGTCGATCGCGAGGAGGCGCGTCGTCGCGCGCTCGGCGGGGAACTTGTGCGCCAGCGCCCAGCGTGGACTACGTGCGACCTGCCCGAGGCGCGCCTGCCAGACGAGGCGATCGACCTTGTAGACGACGCCGTCGATGTCGAACGACAGCGATGCCCGGTCGCGCTCAATACTGTCATAGATCGCGAGCGCGGCGTCGAGCGTCGCGCACACCGCGAGGCGGTCGCTGACTGGAAACCCCCACTCTGCGAATGCCGCCATCACCCCCGCCTGCGTATCGGCGGGCAAGTCACTGATTTCGCCCCAGCCATGTGCGAGAAAGCGTAGCGGGCGCGCCGCTGTTACTGCCACATCGAGCTGGCGCAACGACCCGGCGGCTGCGTTACGCGGATTGGCAAAGGTCCGTGCTCCCACCGCGTTCTGGGCAACGTTGAGCGCGAGGAAATCAGCCTTCGCCATGTAAACCTCGCCGCGAACGTCGACGACGCTGGGGGCGCCCGATGGTAACCGCTTCGGGACATCGGCAATTGTCCGGACGTTAGCGAGAACATCCTCGCCAGTCGAACCGTCGCCGCGGGTTGCTGCGCTGACGAGGACACCATCGCGGTACACGAGCGAAAGCGACAGGCCGTCGATCTTCGGTTCGGCGGTCAGTACCACGGTCGCATCGTCACCAAGGCGGAGAAACCGCCGGACGCGGCCAACGAACTCGGCGACATCGGCGGCGGCGAAGGCGTTATCGAGGCTGAGCATCGGGCGCGAATGGACGATCTTGCCGAATCCCGCCGCCACCGCACTGCCGACGACGTTCGCTGGCGAATCAGGACGAACCAGATCGGGATACGCTGCCTCGAGCTCGGCATTGCGCCGGACCAGCGCATCATAGTCGGCATCGCTAATCGTCGGCGCGTCGTCACGGTGATAGCGCGCAGCGTGGGCGGCGATCTCGGCGGCAAGCAATGCAAGTTCGGCGCGGGGGTCGGTCGTCATTGCGCGAGCAACCGCGCCGCCTGCGCCCGCGCCTCGGCAGTGATCTCGGTTCCCGACAGCATCCGCGCGATCTCCTCGCTCCGTTCGGCGTCCGACAGCAGCGCGACGCCAGTACGGGTAACCGTCCCATTCACCGATTTGGCGATCCGCCACTGATGACTGCCGCGTGCCGCGACTTGCGGCGAATGGGTGACGACGAGAACCTGGGTGGTTTGTGCGAGCCGCGCCAGCCGCTCGCCGATCGCACTTGCGACCGCGCCGCCAACACCGCGGTCGATCTCGTCGAATACGATCGTCCCCGCGCTCCCCGTAGCAGCAAGGGCAACCTTCAAGGCGAGGACGAAGCGCGACAACTCGCCACCGCTGGCAATGCGGACCAGCGGTCCAAACGGGGCGCCGGGGTTCGTCGAAACCTCGAAGGCCACCGTGTCAGCCCCCCCTGCCCCCGCCGCTGCCGGAGCCAATGCGGTACGAAAGCGCGCCGCATCGAGCTTCAGCGGTGCAAGTTCGTGCATCACTGCGCGGTCGAGCTTTGCCGCCGCCGCCGTCCGCGCGCGCGTCAACGTCGCCGCCGCCGTATCGAACGCCGCCATCGCCTCCGCGACTGCCGCCGTCAACCCGGCCAGCCCCGCCTCCCCCGCCGCAATCGCCGCCGCTTTCGCCGCAAGGTCGCTCGCTAGCGCGGCGAGCGCGTCGGGTTCGACCCGGTGCTTGCGCGCGGCGGCGCGAAGGTCGAACAGCCGCGTCTCGGTCGCGTCGAGATGATCGGGCGCAAAACTCAACGCGCTCGCCGCCCCCGCGAGCGCATCCTCGGCCTCGCTCGCCTCGATCACCGCACGGTCGAGGCTGGCGAGTGCAGCAGCGAGCAGAGCGTGTTCAGGCGCGAGCCGATCGAGCCTTCGCGCCGCCTGCCGCAGCCCGGCGAGCGCACCATCGGACCCGAGCAGGTGCGCCGTGACCGCGTCGAGATCGCCCGCCAGCCGAGCGCCTTTCTGCATCGTTGCCCGCGCCTCCGCGAGATCGGCCTCCTCCCCCACAACGGGGGCGAGCGCGGTCAGTTCGGCAACCGCATGATCGAGCCACTCGCGCTCGCGCAGACCCGCGTCGAGCGTCTCCGCTGCTTCGGTTAGCCGCGCTTCGGCACTGCGCCACGCGGCAAAGGCCGTCGCCGTCGCAGCGGTTTCGCGCCCCAGCCCGCCATACGCGTCGAGCAAATCGCGGTGGCCGCGCGGGTTGAGCAGGCCGCGATCATCGGCCTGACCGTGGATTTCGACGAGGCGGCTGCCAAGGTCACGAAGGAGCGCGACCGATACCGGCTGATCGTTGACGAACGCCCGACCAGCGCCGTCGGCAGTGATGCGACGGCGCAGGATGAGATCGTCACCGCCGTCGCCGTCGAGGTCGTTTTCGGACAGGAGCGCGCGCGCGGGATGGTCGGGGGCGACGGCGAAGGTCGCGGTGACGCTGGCAAACCCCGCCCCGGCGCGGACCAGTCCGGCGTCACCGCGCGCGCCTAACGCGAGGCCAAGGCTATCGAGGAGGATCGATTTTCCTGCCCCGGTTTCGCCGGTCAGAACGCCGAGCCCGGCAGGAAAGTCGAGCCGCAAC
>JBBRQR010000095.1:0-9721 GCA_038226115.1 Sphingomonadales bacterium
CGGGCTGCATCTTGGCAAGGTCGCGCTGATCACCGGCGGGTCGGCGGGGATCGGCGGGCAGGTCGCGCGGCTGCTGGCGCTGGCGGGGGCGAAGGTGATGATCGTTGCGCGGCGCGAGGGCGAACTCGCGACGATGCGCGCGCGGATCGTCGGCGAGTTGGAGGACGTCGGCTTTTCGGGCGTCGAGCGGCGGGTGCGGACGCTGGCGAACATCGATGTTGGCGACCTGACCAGCCTTCAGCGCGCGGTCGATGAGACGATCAAGGCGTTCGGGCGGATCGATTATCTGATCAACAATGCCGGCGTGTCGGGGGCCGAGGAAATGGTCGTCGACATGAGCGTCGACGCGTGGCGCTACACGTTGAACGCCAACCTCATCTCGAACTATGCGCTGATGCACATGATCGTCCCCGGCATGAAGGCGCAGGGTTCTGGCTATATCCTCAACGTCTCCAGCTATTTCGGTGGCGAAAAATACCTCGCCGTCGCTTATCCCAACCGCGCCGACTATGCCGTGTCGAAATCGGGCCAGCGCGCGATTGTCGAGACCATGGGGCGGTTCTTGGGGCCGGAAATCCAGATCAACGCGATCGCTCCCGGCCCGGTCGACGGCGACCGGCTGTCGGGCAAGGACGGCAAGGCGGGGCTGTTCGACCGTCGGGGAAAACTCATCCTCGAAAACAAGCGCCTGAACGCCGTCTATGCCGCGACCGTCAAGGCGATCCGGCGCGGAGTGCGCGTCGAAGCGGTCCTGACCCGGCTGGCGAAGAACGACATCGCGCAGATGGCGCACGACACCAACAACCCGCGCGAAATCCGCGACCTCGCACTCGACGCCGCGCGCGCCGGGACCGACGACAGCACATGGGGGCGCTTCCTGCTGACCGAAACCATGGCCAAGCGGCTTGTCGCGCGGCTGCGGCTGGGCGGCCATTTCCTCGATTCGCCGCTGCTCGCCGGACGCCCCGATGACGGCTGGCTGCTCCGCATTCCGCCCGACGACGTGCCCTACTTGCCGCAGGACCAGATCGCCACCGAAGCGGCGAAGGTCGGCGGCGGCGTCCTGTCACTCCTCCATCTCGGCAAGATGCCGACCGAGGGTGAGGTCGCGCAGGCGACCGTCTTCTTCCTCGCCGACCGCGCCGTCAGCGGCGAAACGTTCATGCCGTCGGGCGGCCTCAACGTCGAACGCTCGACGACCGAGCGCGAATTGTTCGGCAGCCCCAAGCAGGAGCGCCTCGACCAGATGCGCGGGCGCACCGTGTGGTTGATCGGTGAGCACCTCGTCGACTATCTCGCTGAAACCGCGCGGGCCTTCGTCGAACAATGCCATGTCGGCAAAGTCGTCGTAATCGCGCGCTCCGCCGAGGGTGCAGCGAAGATCGCCGGACACCTATCCGACCTGCCCGCCGGGGTAATCGTCACGCATCTGTGCGACGGCGAGATCGAACCGTGCCTCGACGCGGCGCGCACCGTTTGGGGGCCGCCGACAACGATCGTGTCGACGCCGTTCGCGGCGCTGCCCGACACATTGTTCGGGGCTGAAGCGACGCTGTCGCCTGCCGCCTTCGCCGCGCTGGTCGAGGATAATCTGACCCATCACTTCCGCGTCGCGCGCAAGGCGTCGCTGATCGACCAGACGCAGCTCGTCTTGGTCTCGCCCGACGTCGAGATGGGGTCGAAGGGACCGGCGTTCGCGCTCGCCAATTTCTTCAAGACGACGCTCCACGCCTTCACCGCGACGCTTGCGGTCGAGAACGAACGGCTGGTCCACGACGTGCCGGTCAACCAGGTCAACCTGACCCGCCGCGTCCGTTCGGAGGAGCCGCGCAACCTCGAAGAGCACCTCGAGGAGGTCAAACGCTTCGCCCGCGCCGTCCTCCTCGCGGGCGCGCCGCTGCCGGATGCCGAGGACAGCCGCTACCGCGCGAAGATCTATCGTGGAACGTCGATCACGGTTTAGGCGGATGCGACGTGACCGGACTTCCGCCGCCCGCGCCCCCCAAAGCTTAATCTTAACTTTGAGTTAGTTGTAATCGTCGCACGACCACGGCAGTTATCGGGTAACCTTCACGCCTTGGGGAATCCTGCCGATGTCGCTTCGCGCCCTGTCACTCGCCGCCGTTGCTGCCGCCATCGCCGCTGCTGCTACTCCCGCCGCCGCTGCGAATAATTACAGTCAGATCGTCGTGTTCGGCGACAGCCTCGTCGACGCGGGCAACATCTTCATCGCGACCGGGGGCTTCGGGCCGACCAACACCTTCAACAATCCGTCGCGCGGCTATTTCCCCGGGCGCTTCACCAATGGCCCCGACTACACCGATCTGCTGAGCCAGAAGCTGTATGGCCACTACACACTCGCCTCGCTCGCCGGGGGCAGCAATTATGCGTTCGGCGGCGCGAAGGTCGTCACCGATGCCGATCCGGTTCCCGATCTGACCGCGCAGCTTGGCATGTACAGTTCGGCCCACGCGCTCGCCGATCCGAATGCGCTGTATATCATCAACGCGGGCGGCAACGACGATTTTGCCGTCGAGGGCGGCACATCGGCGCAAAAGGCGACGGCGGCGCAGAATATCGCCAACACGCTCGCCGGGGCCGTGCAATTTCTCGACGGGGTCGGCGCGAAGAACGTGCTTGTCACCGGCATCCCGAACGTGACCGCAACCGGCTTCGGCCTTGACGCGGTGCTGCAGGCGCGGCTCGATGCGATCCAGCCGGGTCTTGCCAATGTCACCCTGCGCCGTTTCAGCTACCTGAGCTTCTTCACCCGCCTGTCGAGCAATCCGGCGGCGTTCGGCGTCGCACCGTTCACCCAGCCCGGCGCGTGCTTTGCCCATGTGTCGCCGCCCAGCCCCGGCGTCCTGCCCGATTGCAGCGGCTATTTCACCGTCGACGGGACGCACCCGATCGCGCCGATCCAGGCGGCGATCTTCCGCGAGGTCGTTCAGGTCGCCAGCGTCCCCGAGCCGACGAGCTGGGCGCTGATGATCGGCGGCTTCGGCCTGATCGGCGGCGCGCTCCGCCGCCGCAGCCCGGTCGCGGCATGATCGCGCCGATCGTTCTCGTCGCGGCGGCGACCGCCAAGCTTGTCGCGGCTGCCGCAGTCGCTGTCACCCTTCCCGGTGGCACCGTCATCATCGACCATAAGGTTGGCGCTGGCGCGGTTGCGGCTGCCGGCGCGACGGTCACGGTCCACTATACCGGCTGGCTCGACGCCGGTGGCGGCAAGCACGGAGCGCAGTTCGATTCGTCGGTCGGTAAGGCCCCCTTCACCTTTCCGCTCGGCGGCGGGCAGGTCATCGCCGGATGGGACGCGGGCGTCGCGGGGATGAAGGTCGGCGGCAAGCGGACGCTGCTCATTCCCGCCGCCCAAGGTTACGGCGAGCGCGGCGCGGGCGGCGATATTCCCCCCGGCGCGGCGCTGGTGTTCGACGTCGAGTTGCTCAAGGTCGAATAGCATTTTGCGCGCGCGCGCGGCGATGCTAGCCATGGCCTAACGCCGCATTTCGACGGCTACCGGGGAGAACGTCGTGCCGCCAGCCGAGCCACCAGCCGTGTTGCCCGACAATGCGGACGCACCGCCGCTCGGCGGGCTGTACGCGCGCTACGTCCTCGGCCTCCTCGTTCTCGTCTATGCGGTCAATTTCATCGACCGCCAGATCATCTCGATCCTCGCCGAGGACATCAAGCACGACCTCCATCTGACCGACGCCCAGCTCGGTTTCTTGTACGGCACCGCGTTTGCCGTGTTCTACGCGCTGTTCGGCATCCCCCTCGGGCGGCTGGCGGACAACTGGGTACGGACGCGGCTGCTCAGCGCGGGGCTGGCAATCTGGTCGGCAATGACGGTGCTGTCGGGCCTGTCGTCGAGCTTCGTGCAACTCAGCGCGGCGCGCGTCGGCGTCGGCATCGGCGAGGCATCGGCGGGGCCGGCGGCGTTTTCGATGCTGTCCGACTGGTTTCCGCGTGAGCGCCGCGCAACCGCGCTGGCGATCTATTCGGGCGGGCTATACCTCGGCGGCGGCGTCTCGCTGCTGATCGGTGCGGTCGTCGTCAAGGCATGGAACGGCCATTTTCCGGGCGGCGGGCCCCTCGGTCTGGTCGGCTGGCAGGCGGCGTTTCTTGCCGTCGGCTTCCCCGGACTTCTCCTTGCGCTGTGGGTGTCGACGCTCAAGGAAGCGATCCGCGGGCGCGCCGACGGTCTGCCGCCGCCGCCGCCTGTCGCCGATCCATTCATTCGTTTCTGGCATGACCTGACGAGCGTCCTGCCGCCGCTGACGCTCGTCCACCTCGCGCAGTTCGGAGCGCGGACGGTGATGATCAACCTCGCCGTCGCAGCGGGCTTTGCCGGGCTGGCGATACTGTTGATCCACGCCACCGGCGATATCGCCCAATGGTCGGCGATGGCACTGGGCGGCTATGCCGTCGCAAGCTGGGCGCAGTCACTCCGCCGCCGCGATCCGCCGACTTTCGCGCTGATCTGGGGAACCCCGACCTTCATCCTCGCCCTCGTCGGCTTCGGCAGCATCAGCTTCGTCGGCTACGCGATCGGTTTTTGGGCGGCGCCCTATGCGATCCGCACCTTCGTCGTGCCGATCGCGGCGGCGGGGGGCGACATTCCGTGGTACGCGACCAAGGCGTTCGCCGCGCTGATGATCGGCGGCTGGGGTGCGGCGGGCGGCTTCATCGGGATCGTCACCGGCGGCTGGCTCGCCGACCGCGCCAAGCGGACCAACCCCGGCGGGCGCGTTCTCGTCGCGTTGCTGGCGACGTTGGTCCCGGCCCCGTTCATCGTGATGATGCTGTCGACCCACGATGTCCGGCTGTTCTACCTGCTCTACATGCCGATCGGGCTGTTCGGCAGCATTTATGTCGGCATCGCGGCGGCGACGACGCAGGACCTTGTCCTCCCCCGGATGCGCGGCGCGGCGACGGCGACGTATTTCATCGGCACGACGCTGGTCGGGCTGGGCCTAGGCCCGTATTTCGCCGGAGCGGTATCGAAGGCCAGCGGCAGCTTGGCGACCGGCATCATGTCGTTGCTCGTCGCGGTGCCGGTGACGCTAACGTGCCTCACGCTCGTCTACCGTCGCCTGCCCGCCGCCGAGGCGAGCCGGGTTGAGCGCGCGCGGGCTGCGGGCGAACCAATTTGATCTGCGCGCGCGGCGCGCCAACCGATTCAGGAGAGACCCATGAAAATCAATGACCTGTTCAGCGTCGCCGGCAAGGTCGTCGTCGTCACCGGCGGCAGTCGCGGCATTGGCGAGATGATCGCCCGCGCCTATGTCGAAAACGGCGCGAAGGTCTACATCACCGCGCGCAACGCCGCCGTGTGCGATGGCCTCGCCGCCGAACTGAGCAAGTTCGGGACGTGTATATCGATCCCCGCCAACCTCGCCGACATGGCCGAAATCGAACGCTTCGCCGCCGAGATCGAGAAGCACGAAGCCAAGATCGACGTCCTGTTCAACAACGCCGGCGCCAGTTGGGGCGCGACCTTCGACACCTTCCCCGAAAGCGGGTGGGACAAGATCATGGACCTCAACGTCAAGAGCGTGTTCTTCCTGACGCAGCGCCTCGTCAAACTCCTCGAAGCGGCGGGGAGCGCCGACGACTTCGCCCGCGTCATCAATATCGGCTCGATCGACGGCCTGCACGTCAGTGGCATCGAAACGTACAGCTATGCCGCGAGCAAGGCCGCCGTCCTCCACCTGACGCGGATGATGGCGAAGAACTTGGCCGCCCGCCACATCGCCGTCAACGCGATCGCGCCCGGCTATTTCCCGTCGAAAATGACCGCCGCGATCCCCGAGGAATGGGCCGCCGAATCGATCCGCCAAACGCCGATGAAGCGGATCGGCAACGCCGACGACATGGGCGGCCTCGCGCTCTACCTCGGATCGAAGGCGAGCGGGTTCGTTTGCGGCACGGTGATCGCGGTCGACGGGGGATATGCAACGACGGTCTAACTCGCAATTCCTGTCATCCCCACGCGGGCGGGGATGCGGTTGAACGGTCGATTTCGCCCAAAATCCGGGCAACTGCCGCTCTCCTAGGCACTTTCGCCGCCAAAAGAATCGCTTCGCACCCGCAAAATGCCCCGTTCACCGGCTGGCACGACCCGTGCTAGGCTGACGGCGAAGGTGGGCCACGCCGCATGAAAAAAGTCGAAGCCGTTATCAAGCCATTCAAGCTCGACGAGGTGAAAGACGCCCTCCACGAGGTCGGCGTCAGCGGCATCACCGTGACCGAAGCCAAGGGGTTCGGGCGCCAGAAGGGCCACACCGAGCTGTATCGCGGGGCCGAATATGTCGTCGACTTTCTGCCCAAGGTGCGGCTCGAAGTCGTCGTCGACGACGATCAGGTCGACCGCGTCGTCGAAGCGATCGCCAACGCCGCGCGGACGGGCCGCATCGGCGACGGCAAGATCTTCGTCAGCACGATCGACGCCGCCGTCCGCATCCGCACCGGCGAGCGCGACAGCGACGCCATTTAATACCGATTTCGAATAGGGAAGACACATGGCCAACACCGCAACCACCGTCCTCGACATGATCCGCGAAAAGGAGATCGACTGGGTCGATCTTCGTTTCACCGACCCCAAGGGCAAGTGGCAGCATCTGACGATGGTGTCATCGGTCGTCGATGAGGATCAGCTGACCGACGGCTTCATGTTCGACGGCAGCTCGATCGACGGATGGAAGGCGATCAACGAATCCGACATGATCCTCCAGCCCGACCTCGACGCGGTCTATATCGACCCGTTCAGCGCGACGCCGATGCTCATCCTGATCTGCGACATCGTCGAGCCATCGACGGGTCAGCTGTATAGCCGCGACCCGCGCTCCACCGCCAAGCGCGGCGAGGCATACCTCAAGCAATCGGGCATCGGCGACACGATCTACATCGGCCCGGAAGCGGAATTCTTCGTCTTCGACGACGTCCGCTTCAAGCTCGGCTATAACGTCGGCAGCTACGAACTCGACGATATCGAACTGCCGACCAACACCGGCACCAAATACGATCAGGGCAATATGGGCCACCGCCCGCGCGCCAAGGGCGGCTATTTCCCGTGCGCCCCGGTCGACAGCGCGGTCGATCTGCGCGCCGAGATGGTGTCGACGATGCTCGAAATGGGCCTGCCGTGCGACAAGCATCACCACGAAGTCGCCGCCGCGCAGCACGAACTCGGCCTGACCTATGGCACGATGACCCAGACCGCCGACCGGATGCAGGTGTACAAGTACGTCGTCCACCAGGTCGCCCACGCCTATGGCAAGACCGCGACCTTCATGCCCAAGCCGATCAAGGACGATAACGGCAGCGGCATGCACACCCATCTGTCGATCTGGAACGGTGGCACCCCGTTGTTCGCCGGCGACCAATATGCCGGCCTGTCGGAGATGGCGCTATATTTCATCGGCGGCATCATCAAGCACGCCAAGGCCTGCAACGCCTTCACCAACCCGTCGACCAACAGCTACAAGCGGCTCGTTCCCGGCTTCGAAGCCCCGGTGCTGCTGGCGTATTCGGCGCGCAACCGCTCGGCGTCGTGCCGCATTCCGTACGGCACGGGGGCCAAAGCCAAGCGCGTCGAGGTCCGCTTTCCCGACGCGATGGCGAACCCATATCTCGCCTACACCGCGCTGCTGATGGCGGGGTTGGACGGAATTGAGAACAAGATTCACCCCGGTCCGGCGATGGACAAGAATCTGTACGATCTGCCGCCGCGCGAACTGAAAAAGGTGCCGACGGTGTGCGCGTCGCTGCGCGAGGCGCTGGGCTGCCTCGACCGCAGCCGCGCGGTGTTCACCAAGGGCGGGGTGTTTACCGACGACCAGATCAGCTCGTACATCGAGCTGAAGATGCACGACGTGATGCGCTGGGAGATGACCCCCGCGCCGGTTGAGTTCGATATGTATTACAGCGCGTAAGCGGCCAGCGGCGATCGAATGAACCGCCCTTCGCGGTTCGTGCGATCGCCGCGGACTCGCGTCGCGCCCGGCCGGCGGGGCGGCGGAACCCTCCGCCGAACCCGTCCGACGAAGCGGCGGCTTTGCCGACCGCCCCTATTTTCTAACCTTCAATCGACAAAGGACAGATTTGAGCACCGACGTTCAGCACAGTCCCGTTGTCATATTTGCACATCTGGCTTCCGCCCTCAAAGTATTGAGCGACTAGGAAATGCTTCATTGCATAAGCTGGCGATGCGGCGCTGACGAGGACAATTACGGCTAAAGCTATTTTCTTCATTAGACGGACTCCGCAAAATATATGAACAGTTCTACTATCCAACTACTATCATCATTTGTCAATCATTCCGCTCGTGAAAGTATTTGGACAAGCAACCAACTCTTCCTCGCCCCCAACTCCCCCACGTCCCTCCCCACTCTACGTTCGCTGCGCTCACGTGGGGGGAGGGAGCAGAAACTCTCCCTTCCTTCCCCCTCCCCCCACCGCGCGCTTGCGCGGTAGAGTGGGGAGGGTGGGGTGGGGGTTCTTCGCCGACACCGACGCCGGGGAGCAAAATGTGCGTGACGCCACCCTCACCGACCGCGCCCGCACGATGCGCCGCGAGGCGACGCCGCCCGAGCGCGCGCTGTGGCGGATCCTGCGCGCGCCGCCGTTCGCCGCGCTCCATTTCCGGCGGCAGGTGGCGTTCGAGACGCGCTACATCGCTGACTTCGCGTCGCACCGGGGGCGCATCGTCGTCGAGGCCGACGGGCAGTCGCACGACTTTACCGAAGAAGCGGACGCCGCGCGGACGGCGTGGTTCGAGGGCCGGGGGTATCGGGTGGTGCGGGTGCGCAACCGCGACATCATGGACCCGGAGGTCGATGTGGCGCGGTGGTTGGCGGCGGAGCTTGGGGTTGTTTTCGAGTAAGTGGGGGGCGGCGTTGAGTACGGGTCAGCATGGCAGCGCGCGCTTTCTCGCACCACCACGCCCACCCCGACCCTCCCCGCTCTACCGCGCAAGGGCGCGGTGGGGGGAGGGAGCAGAAAGAGCGCCAGCTCCCTCCCCCGACGCGAGAGGGTCGGGGTTCTTCCTTCTCCCTCCCCCCCGCGAAGCGGAGAGTGGGGAGGGTCGGGGTGGGGGTTTTTCGCCGGACAGCCACGCCCGCGAAGAAACCATTTTCCTACAACCCCCTCAATACGATACACTTTCGCATCGATTCGCCGTCCACCGGGATGGCCTTGCTCTTTCTCATTGTGAGCCCCTCCCCTGCGTCCGCGCCGCCCCGGGCAGCGCGCGACACTAGCCCCCTGTTCGTGTGAGGTGTGTGAGGTTCCGCGCGCGGTCGGCATCGCCGCAGCGGACGGCGTGCCCGTCTGACCGGCCCGAGCGAGCGAA
Organism: Sphingomonadales bacterium; assembly: GCA_038226115.1. Lineage (GTDB taxonomy): Bacteria > Pseudomonadota > Alphaproteobacteria > Sphingomonadales > Sphingomonadaceae > Polymorphobacter_B. The sequence goes on from JBBRQR010000095.1 coordinate 9,356, forward strand.
AGAAAATTTCGCGCGGGCGTGACGTTAGCGTGACCTTAGCACCGGATGTGCGGCGACGCCGACGCAAGATTCGGCCTGCGGGCGCTTACTTCGCTTACTTGTTCATTTTCGCGGGCGTCAGATCAGCCCAGCCAGCGGCGAGCTTGGGTCGGCATAGCGACGCTTCGCCATCCGCCCCGCGCCATACGCCAGCCGCCCGGCCTCAACCGCGAGTTTCATCGCGCCGGCCATCGCGACGGGGTCCTTCGCTTCGGCGATGGCGGTATTCATCAAGACGCCGTCGCACCCCAGCTCCATTGCGATCGCGGCGTCGGACGCGGTGCCGACCCCGGCGTCGACCAGCACCGGGACGCCCGCGCCCTCGAC
>JBBRQR010000096.1:0-9631 GCA_038226115.1 Sphingomonadales bacterium
GCAAGGAACGGTCGTGGAACAGCGGCACGGTCGCGGCCGCGAACACCGCAAACCCGGTCTATGCGGTGGCGCAGCACCGCCGCCAGGTCGTCTTTGGCAACATCATGGAGCGCATCGGCAGCTCGGTCGACTGCATGTTTAACTGCGGCGAGCAGGAGCAGGCCGACATGGTCGAGATGATCTTCGAGGCGAACACCGTGGTCGGCGACCGCATCAACTTGGGATACAATGACGCCAGCCCCGGAGCGAGCGTCTCGGCGACCGATAGCCAGCAACAGAACTCTTACGTCAATGTCCGCTTCGCAAACAACCTTGTCGCAGCGTGCTTTTCGAAGCACGACCGCTTTGACGACCCCGCGGTCAAGGCACAGCGCGTTGCTGCCGGCGACGTTCGGGTACATGGCATCCGACCGTACAACATCCAGACTTACGGCTCGCTGTTTGGCGTTGGTCATAGTGATAACGTCATCCTCACCGAGACGTTCTTGGGTGCTACCCTAGAAACGTTCAGGAAGGAGTTTGAAGGGCTTCGCTGCTTCTTCACGAACACTCCAACTGATCCGAAGTTCACTAATGACCAGAGCAGTTGCCGCCTCGGCGTCGATCACCGAGCGGATGTTAATCCGGTTGGTCAAGGCGACTACACGCCGCTAGCGGGGTCACCAGCTATCGCGCATTCATTTGGTGGTAACAGCGACGTCGACTTTACCGGAGCGGCCCTTGTCGCGCCATATAACACCGGTGCTTTAGCATCCGCCGTTGTCGCGCTCCTTCGGCGCTCGATGATGCTGATTGGCGTTGGCTAAGGGGCGACAGCCCGCCGATCCTTCGGCTCGGCTGGCGCTACTCAAGGCCGGACTGAAAAAAGCCAAACCGGCCGACGAATTGAATGCGAACGAAATGGCCGCCGCGCTCGGCATGACGTGGCGGAACCTTCGATATACGATCGACGCCGATCCCGAATTGCCGATCCTGACGCGCGGCGGCGAAGGCATCGCGTACCGCTTTCGGGCGGCCGCGGTGTTCAAGCACCTGATCGCGAAATGCAACGATGCCATCGCGCAGCGCGACGAACGCGCGCTGCGGATGGCGCGGATAACAGGAATCCGACTGCCCGCACCGGTGGCCGGGGTTCATGTGTCCAGCGAGACGCTGACGGCATCGGAATTGAAGATCGCCGGCGAAACGCTGCTGGTCGTGCATAAGCTCAAGCTGCTGCAGGGTGCCTATGTCGAGGCACCGCGGCTGACGGCTTTCCTGATCGATTATCACAGCCAGTTCCAGCAGCGCGCATTGAGCCTGCTCGGCAAGATCGACCCGGCTGGACAATGGCCCGTAGCGGTGAGGCAGGCAGTGGACGACACCATGCGAACACTCTTGGTCAACCTGCAGGCTGATATGGAACGATTCCTCTCCGGCATCCGTGACACGCCAGCTCGATGACCTCGAACTGGATTTCGCGCGGCTGGCCGACGAGGGCTATTGCGTCGATCCGGTCGAGGTTGCACGGCAAGCACTGCGTTTGCTCACGCCGCCCGAACGGATCTCGATCACCGACTGTGCCGCGCAAGGGCGGCTGATCCCAACGGCCGACGGCGGCTCGAGGCTTTGGTCACCGACGCTGACGCCGTACATTCTCGGTCCACAAGATGCGATCGATGACCCGCTGGTCCGGGTCGTGGTCGTGGTCGGCCCGGCGCGTAGCGGCAAGACGATGGCGGCCGAGAATGCGCTGTTCAAGCGCATCAAATACGGCCCGATGACCGATGTTCTCTGGTATCTGCCGGGTGAGCCCGACGTCGAAGCCTATACCGACGTGACGTTCACGCCGCTGTTCGAACTGCACCCGGAACTGGCGCAGAAAATCGGCAAGGGCAAATCGGACAACAAGCGGCGGTTGAAGCGCATCGGCGGTCGCTTCGTGCAGCTGCTCCCGGCAAACCGGAACACGGTGCGCGGCCGTCAAGCGCCGCTGATCGTCGGCGACGAGATCGATGGTTTCATCAAGGCTTTGCGCGGCAACTTTCGCCAGCAGGTCGCAATCCGCGCGCGCGCCTACGGCAACACTGGCAAAGCGTATCTGTGCAGTCACCCCGATGCAGGGTGGACGGACGGGATCGCGGCCGCCTGGAAAGAGTCGACGCGCGGGATTTGGCATTGGCCGTGTCCGCATTGCGAAGGTTGGTCGAGCCCCTGCCCGACCGCTGAATGGCGGACGTCGCTACAATTCGAGAGGCCGGACGGCATGGCCGACGACGATCTGCTCGATCACATCGAGGCGAGCGCCTGCCTGGTCTGCCCGCATTGCGGCGGCGTCATTCTCGATGCCGCTCGAGCGGGGATGCTGGCGCTCGGCAAATGGGTATTCGAAGGCGAAATCATCGCGGTCGACGGCACGGTCACCGGCACGGTCCGTCAGAACGACACGGCGGGGTTTTGGATTCACGGCACGATGTCGCCGTTCGTCTCGATCAACAAACTGGCACGCGAGTACGCGGGCGCGCTGATCTTCTTCGAGAAAACCCGCAAGCCGCAGCGCTTACGCGAGGTCACCGCGAAGTCGCTCGGCGAAGTTTACGAGGGCACCGGCGGCACCGGCCGCGCGCTCGATCCGGCGCGGCTCAAAAAGCGAGTGCGCGAAGCGAGCGAGGTGGAAGGTCCGCACCAACTCGGCACGGTGCCGCCGTGGGTGCTCTTTCTTACCGCCGCGGTCGACGTCGGCGGCGATAAGTTCGACGTGATGGTGCAAGGCTGGGCTCAAGACGGCGAGTCCTGCATCGTCGACCGCTACACGCTGAAAGCCGGCCCCGATGGCCGCAGCCTGGCGCCGGGAATGCGGCAAAAGGATTGGCTCGTGCTGCGCGACCGCGTGCTGCTCGCGACGTATCCGATTGCCCGTCAGCCGGGCCAATCGAAGCCGATCGCGTCGGTGGCGATCGACACCGGCGGCGTGCCCGGGGTGACGTGGAAATCGCGCGAGTTCGCCCGGCAGATGAAGCGCGGGCCGTGCCGCGGTAACAACAGCTACCGGCTGCGGATGATTAAGGGCGCGGCGAAAGCGACGGCTCCTGAAATCGGGCTCGGCCGCGAGGTCAACCGCGACGATCAGGGCAAACCGCTGATCCCCGCGGTCACTGAATATGATTTGGGCGTCCATAAGCTCAAGGAATTGATCGCCGAGCGGATCGGTGTCGAAGCGCCGGGTGCGGGCTACCTGCACCTGCCGGCCGATTTCGACCCGCGTTATCTCGACGAAATGACGAATGAGCACTTGCTCGACGGCGCGTGGGAGCGCCGCGGCCCGAACGAGACGTTCGACCTGCTCGTTTACAACGAAGCCGTGCGGCAGATGCTCAAGCCAGAGCGCCCCGGCATCGACTGGATCAACCGGCCGCCACCGTGGGCGCGCACGATTATCGCCGCGCCGGCGGCCGACCCTGTTTCCGAAGTCGTCGGGGGCGACTCCTCCCCGCTCCCGGCGGCAACCAGCCCAAGGGCTGAACGCAACCGCAACCTGCTCGAAAGGATGAGCCGCTAATGTTCGACCTGACGACCCTGCTCGGATGGAAGGCAGACGCCCAAGCTGCCTACCACCAGCTGCAGATCGGCAAGTCGGTTGTCGAAGTCTGGCGCGATGGTCGCCGCCTGAACTACACGAAAGCCGACGTTGTAACGCTCCGCACCTATCTCACCGAACTCGACGGCTGGATACTCGCGGCCGGCGGCGATTCAACGCTGGTCGCGCCGCAGCGCAAAATCATGCGGCCGGTATTCTGACGTGGCAACGCTCCCGACGGCCACCAATCCGCGCCTGAAAAAGTACGGGATGCTGACGAGCACGTCCTACGCCGGCGCGTCATACGACGCATCGAGCCGGTCATCGGTCGAACTCGGCGGCTGGAACCCGACGCTTCGATCGCCCGACGCGGCACTACTGCCGGAGCGGAAGCAGCTCGACGCGCGGACCCGCGACCTCGAGCGCAATAGTGGTTGGGCCTACGCCGGCGTCACTCGCAAGCTCGATAACACGCTCGGCGCGAATGTGCGGATGCAGCTGCAGCCAGACTATGCGGCGCTCGGCATCACCAAGGAAGAGGCGCGGACTTTCTCGAAACAGGTCGAGGGCGAGTGGCGTCTTTACACCCGCGATATGGGGCGTCGGTGCGATGCGGGAAAGCGACTGACGTTCGGCGGCATGGCGCGCGTTCTGCTTTGGCACTGGACCGTCGACGGGCGCTGTCTCGCGGTGCCGGTCAACCTACCCAAGCGCGGCGCGCGCTACGCGACCGCGTTCATGCTGATCGACCCGGTGCGGCTGACGAACCCGCGCGGCCAGCCGAACACTTGGCAAATGCGCGACGGCATCGAGATCGACCAGTACAATGCGCCGATCGCGTACAATATCCGCAATCAGCACCCGGGCGATTATCTGCTCACCGATCCAACCAACTCGTACAGCTGGACCCGCATTCCAGCCGAGACAAGTTGGGGCCGCCGCCGCGTCGTCCATGCATTCGACCAGCGCCAGGCCGAGCAGACGAACGGTATTTCGGCGCTGATCGTCGCGATGAAGCGCTTGAAGATGATCGAGACACACGCCGACCTACGGATTCAGAAGGCGGCGATCGAGGCGACGTTTGCTGCATTCATCAAGTCGAGCCTGCCGAGCGAAGTGCTGTTCAAGGGGTTGACCGAAGCGCCAACCGGCTATCAAGGCGACGTCGACGATCTCGCGCTCTACACCGATTTTGTAGCCGACTATCACGAGAAAAACCAATACAAGCTCAACGGCGCTCGCGTCGGCCAGCTGCTACCCAACGAGTCCTTTGAAGTCGTCAAGTCCGAAGGGCCGGGTCAAGATTACGAAGTCGCCGAGCGGGCGTGGCTACGGTATTTCTGCTCGATCATCGACATCAGCTATGAGCAGCTGTCGGGCGATTGGTCGGGCGTCAATTATTCGACCGCGCGCGCGTTACTGTCGCAAGTATGGAAGGCGACGCAGCGCCTACTCGATACCTTCGGCGACGCGGTGCTGACGCCGATGTTCCTCTTATGGCTCGAGGAAGCGGTGATGACGGGCCGGGTGAAGCTCCCCGCCGGCGCGCCGGACTTTTACGAAGCGACCGCGGCATGGTGCAACCCGATCTGGACCGGACCGGGCGCGGGCTACCTCGATCCGAAGAAGGAGCGCGATGCCGAGGTCGTCGGCCGCAACGGCGGTAATCTGACGCTCAAGGATATGCTGGCCGAAGAGGGCAAGGATTGGGAAGATCACATCGACCAACTGGCACTTGAGCAAGACGCGCTCAAGGCCGCCAAGCTCCCGATCCCGCAGCCTTCGTCTGTCGACGGTCGTCAGATCATCGAGCCCACCGACGCCATCGCCGAGGCCGAAGTCGGCACTCAAGGACTTGGCAAATGAGCGCAACCCGCTTCGCCCGCGTCGCCAACCGGCTCTTTAATGCACCGCTGGCGATCCGCGCCGAGAAGGCCGAAATGCTGGTCGCGGCGCTCGCGCACCGGCTCGGCGTGGCGCAGTTATCTTTCGCCGACGGTCGCGAGCCGCTGATGATCGCCGATCTCGACGAAATGGCGATGATCGCGACGGATGGCGACCGGCCGGCGCGCAAGATTTACGACGTCAGCGATAGCGTGGCGATTATCCCGGTCGAGGGCACGCTTGTTCACAAGCTCGGCACCGTCGATGCCTGGTCGGGGATGATGGGCTACGACGGGCTGGCGTTCAAACTGCGCGCCGCCATTCGCGATCCCGACGTGCAGGCGATCTGGCTCGACGTAGATTCGCCGGGCGGCGAGGTCGCGGGTTGCTTTGATTTCGCCGATGAACTGGCGTCCTGCACCGCACGCATGGGCGGCAAACCGATTTGGGCGTTCATCAACGAAGCGGCGTACAGCGCGGCTTACGCGATTGCCAGCCAGTGCGACCGAGTGATTACACCGCGCACCGGCGGCTGCGGCTCGGTCGGCGTGCTGACGATGCACGTCGATTTCTCGGCGGCGCTCAAGAAGGACGGCATCAATCCGACGCTGATCTTTTCGGGCGCGCATAAGGTCGACGGCAACGAAATCGGACCGCTGCCGCAAGCCGTGCTCGATCGCGTGCAGCAGTCGCTCGACACGACGCGGCTGCTATTCGCTGGCACCGTAGCGCGCGGCCGCAGCCTCTTGATCGACGACGTGCTGGCAACGGAAGCCGAGTGCTTCGACGGCGACGAGGCGATCGACGTCGGCTTTGCCGATGCGGTGATGTGCGAAACCGACGCCTTTAACGCCTTACTCGACACCCTCTAACCGCAACCAACCAAGGAGAACTGACATGGCGAGCCGCATGGCGGGCCTGGCGGATAAGACGCGCGCGCTCGTCGCGGGCGTCACGGCCAAGGCCAAGGACGACGAGAAAGAAATGAAAGCCGCCCCGCCGGTCGATGACGGCGACGGCAACGACAACGAAGGTCCCGGCGATAAGGACAAGGAAATGAAGGGCAAAATGCCCGTCGATCCCGAAGATAAGAATGACGGCGGTGCCGACGATGGCACCGAGGATAAGAATGGCGACCCGAAGAAGAAGGCCGTCGCTGGCGAGCGCGCCCGCTGGGCGGCCGTGTTCCGCAGCGAGCATGCGGCCGGCCGCACCGACGCCGCGGTCGAATTGCTCGGCGAAACCGACCTGTCCGCCGACAAGGTGACCGCCATGCTCGCGAAGTTTCCTGCCGCAGCGCTTGCGAACGCCTTTCAGGAGCGCATGGACGCAGCGCCGAACCCATCGGTCCAGCCCAACGAGGGCACAGCTCCGCTCGAGGAAACCGCAAAGGAGCGGATGGCAAAGCGCCACGGCGTCAAGCTCTCGTAATTCGCAACTCGCAACGATGGCCTTCGACGGCCGAACCCCCGACTGAAAGGAAGAAAGATGGCCGTCTATAACGAAGGCAACAACATCGGCGACATCGTAAAGATGGAGTCGAACTACTCTTATAGCCGCGAAACGGTGACCTTGAAGCAGTCCACCGGCGTCTATGTGATCGGCACCTTGCTTGCCGTCGAAACCTCGACGACCAAGTACCGGTTTTGCGTTCAAACTGGCGCCGACAACACTGCCGTTCCAGCTGGCATTCTCTTGCAGGGTGCCGATACGACGTTTGCCGACGTCAAGGTCATTATCCTCAAGCGCGGCCCGGCGGACATCAACGCGAACAAGATCGTGTTCGACTCGTCGTTCACGACGCAGACGCAGAAGGACACGGCGCTCAACTTGCTCAAGAACGGCAACGCGCCGATCACTTGGCATCGCGGCGCTTAAACATCGCCCCGTAACCCCCTAATAAAGAAAGACTAACAGCCATGCCGATGCTTGATCTTTTCAAGGCGGACGGATTCAGCACGGTATCGCTGACCGACGCTATCAACATCATCCCGAATATGTACGGCCGCACCAGCGAGCTAAAACTGTTCACGCCAAAGTCGATCCCAACAACGACGTTCTTTATAGAGTTCAGCAAGGGCGTACTCAACTTGCTCCCGACGTCGGCGCGCGGCGGCAACGGCGGCACGACCGGCGTCAGTCGTAAGCGCCAGGGCCGGACCTACTCGGTGCTGCACATCGAGCATGACGAGTTCATCTATGCCGATGACGTGCAGAATATCCGCGCGTTCGGCTCGGAATATCAGCTCAAGGCCGCGCAGGATGCGGTCGACGAGAAGATGGAGGAAGCGGCCAACAAGCACGACATTACGCAGGAGAACTTGCAGATGTCGGCACTGCGCGGTGTCATTCTCGACGCCGACGGCTCGACGCTGCTCGATCTGTTCGCCGATTTCGGAATCACGCAGAAAACGGTCGCGTTCCCGTTCACGAATGCAAACGCCGACCTCGCGCTGTCGATTGTCGGAATCTCGCGCTACATCGATCTCAACCTGCTCGGCGAAACTCGTACCGCCGTTCGGGCGCTCTGCTCGCCGGAGTTCATGGACGCGCTCGTCGGCCATCCGTCGGTCAAGCTGGCCTATCAGTTCTATGCCAGCACACAGGAGCCGCTTCGTCAGGACGTGCGCCGCGAGTTCACCTTCAAGGGCATCACCTTCGAGGAATATCTCGGCAACGCGACCTTTCTGAATCCCGACAACTCACAGACGACGACCAAGTTCATTCCGGCCGGCGAAGCGCGGTTCTTTCCGATGGGTACGCGCCAGACGTTCCGCATGTACTATGGCCCGGCCGACTTTCTGTCCGAAGTCAACAAGCCCGGCGCGTCGCGCTACGTCAAAATGCTGCAGGACCCGTCGGGCCTCGACAAGTTCGTGCGCATCCACACGCAGCAGAACCCGATGCCGTTCGTGACGCGGCCGCAGCTGCTCGTCCGCGGCACCAGCGCCTAAGTCGCGCCACCCCGCGCCGGGATAATCGCCCGGCGCGGGCATTCGTGTTTTTTGGAGGGACCCATGAAGAAGATTTTGATAACGAACGACTTCACGTACTCGCTCGACGCCGCAAGCGATCGGACGCTACCCCAAGGCTTAACGTTCATCGAGAACGATGACGTGGCCGATGCTGCCGTAGATGCCGGCTGCGCGGTCCTCATCGGTGCAATCACCGAGCCCGACGCGGTTGTCGATCCGCTCGCTGAAACCCAAGCGCAAGCCGAAGCCGACGCCTTGGCGATGGACCTCGAGGCAAGCGCTGCTGCCGAGGCCGCTGTGAAAGCAGAAGCCACTGCCGCCGATGCGAAGGCGAAGGCCGATGCCGCCGATGCCACCGCGGCCAAGGGCAAAGTCGCCAAGGGCGAACAAGCGCCTGCCGCTTAACCGATGACGGACCCGTTCGACGATCTCGACCGCGAGACGGTGACGAGGATCGGCGACGCTATTGTGTATCAGCCCGGCGGTGGCGCGGCGCTCAACCCGCCGATCACCGCTTGGGTTGACCACAGCGATATGGACATCGGCTTTGGCGGCGTTTCGGCGGTTGCCGGCGACGCATCGCTGCAGGTCCGCAAGATCGACGTCGTGGCACCGGTCAAGACGGACATCATCACGTTGCCGCGCACCGGCCAAAGCTATCGGCCGACCGAGATCAAACAGGACAAATCGGGTCGCTACTGGTTCATCATGCTCAAGCTGGTGCCGCTATGACCACGCCAGCGCTGCGCCAAGTCTTAGCCGCGCTCGCGGCGCAGCTCGCCGGCATCCCCGGCACGACCATTTATTCTGATCGCACTGGCCTTGAGCCGTTCGACAAGGACGAGACGCCGGCGATCAGCATTCGTTGCAGCGACGTCCAGTTCGATACGCCGATGGGGCTGCACACGACACAGCACAAGGCGACGATCGACATCGATATTGTCGAGCGCAGCGCAGCGGCGAGTACGATCCCCGCTCGCCTGCAACAGCGGGTCGCCCAAGTCATCGCCGCCGTTCACGCTGATCGGACGCTCGGCGGCCGCATTCAAAGCATCGAAGAGCACCAGGCTTCAGCCGATGGCAACGACACGCCCGACGTCGGCGCCATCGTCCTGATGTTCGAAGCGACCTTCGACACACCGCGCGGCGATTTCAACACACTGCTCGGCTCGTCTGCCATCTTTACCTGAAAGGATTCTCGCGATGCACTTACCCA
>JBBRQR010000097.1:0-9606 GCA_038226115.1 Sphingomonadales bacterium
CGACGCCGAAACTCGCCATGCCGCTATTCAGCGTGTCGGTCTTGCCGATGATGAAATGGACGTTGTTGCCGTTCGCCGTCGCGGTAAACCCGTCGATGCCGTTCAGCGCCGTGGCGATCGACTGCGCCGAGCTGAGTGAATCGATCGTAGCGAGCTTGTCGGTGACCGCCTTTTCCAAGGTCGCGAGGAACGGAATTCCGCCCTGAAGGACTGTGCCGAGCGCGTTGCCGACGAAAGGCAGGTTCGTGCCAAGCGCCGCATCGATCGCCTTCGTCTCGACAAAGCCAAAAAGCTCGTGAACTCGTGCGCTAAGATCAGTAATTCCGGTCGACATCTTGTTCCCCTAGCTCGCGCCGCTTCGTCACTGACGAATAATACGCGACAGTATTACCAGTTCATTATTAGGTGACGCCGGTATGCGGCGACCTGATGAGCGTGATTATTGCCAGGGGGGCGCGGCGGGTATCCCCGGAATTGGGGACACGGCACATATCGTCGAATTTTGCGGGGCGATTTGGTGATGTTGTGTCCCGCGAATTGGGGACATGACCACGGTGAAACTCAGTCGGGGCGGCGGGGGCCGCTGCGCGGCGCCTCCAGTGGCAGCCAGATCGAGATCCGGGTGCCGTCGCCGATACGCGTCTCGCAGCCAAACGTCGCGCTCAGCGCCTCGGCACGTGCCTTCATATTCGACAGGCCGCGACCGCGGCTGACAACACCCGAGTCGAAGCCGCAACCGTCATCGGTGAGGATGATGATGACGCCGGACTCGCCGCAGCGTTCATGCGGGGCACAGACGACTTCGACGCGTTGCGCCCCGGCGTGGTTCAAGACGTTGCCGATCGTTTCCTGCAATATGCGAAGCAAGTGTAGCGCCCCGACCGGATCGAGCCACGGCAGCGGCGGGGTCGCTTCGACCTTCCAGACGAACGACAGGCCGGCATCGCGGACTTCACGCTCCATACGATGGCGCAGGTTTGCGAGCAGCGCCCCGACATCGCCATTGATCGGCTCGAGTGAATCGACCCCGATGCGAAGATCGGTAATCGATCGGCGGAGCGTGGCGATTGTCCCCGGTGATTGTTGCTGCTTCTCGGCAACGGCGAGGGCTGTGATCAGGTTGGAGCCGATGCCATCGTGAATTTCGCGCATCATCCGCTCACGCTCGTTCTCGACCGCGCTGGCCACAACGAGCGCGCGCCGTTGCTCCTCGCTGCGCTCGAGTTGGAGCGTGGCGACTGCCATTCGACGTTCGAGGGTCATGTTGACATCCTCGTTCATCGCTAATGCCTCAAGCATTCGGCGACCGAGCGCGAAACCGAACGCGGAGAACACAAGAAGGCTACCAAATGATTGAAGCTGAAACGGCACAAGTCCGGTTCCCTGCGAGACCAGAAGCAGATCGTGAAAGGCAAACGCAAACGCGGCGATGACTGCAATCAGCATCAGGATATTCTCCGTCCGTCGCTGCCGCCAGACGGCTCGCGCCAAGATGACCGTATTCGCCACGATTATAGGCACCGTCGTCAGAAAGCTCGGCACATCGCTTTGGCCAGCTGCAACCAAAGCATGTCGCACGACGATACCAAGCGCTGCCATCGCCGTGACCCAGCCGATCATGCGCTGTGCCGCCCGAAGATCGAAGAAGGTCGCGGCGAAAGCAAAAATCAGCGCCATCAGGACAAAAACGGAATCGGTCGTCAGTGCCCAAAATAGGTCGTTCTCAAACGGCGGCGCATCGATGTAGTAGTGTAAATTGCGGAAGTACCAGACGATCCCGAGCAGGCCCAGCCAGCAGAAAACGTCGGCTTTTGGCCGAACCGACCAAGCCGCCAAGCTGCCACATGTGAGTACCAGCAAAATTCCGTTGATGATTTCCGGCGCGGTGCTGTTGAAGAATATCTGCCGATTGAAATGCCCTTGAATCGTTTCGTCACTCCCAAGCCCGATCATTCCGATCGCCAGCGGCACGCCGGCGCGACTTTCGATATGGAAAATTAATTCGTTCGATCCCGGCCGTAGAAGGGCTGCCGGTAAGGAGATCTGACGCGGTTTGACCCAATCGAAGCCAAGGTCGGTCCGACTATGTCTGGTCCGCGCGATATCGGTGCCATTGAAGTAGACGGTAAAATTTTCGCGAATGAAGTCGCATATCAAGGATACGGATCGATCTGCGGCAACAGATCCGTCGAACCGGTAACGAACCCAGATGGCAGGTGGATCGATGCCATGCGCGATCGCCGCTCGGCGGAAATCATGGGTTTGTCGATCTGCGACCCAGCCATGTACCGGCGGCAGATTACCTGCGGCAAAGGCGATTTCGCTTTGTTGAAGCAAGATTACCGGGCCATCGGCGTCGCGCGACATGAGCGGCTGACCCGGGAGAAAGGCGTTGCCGACCGTCAGCCCCAGAAATGTAGCGAGAACGACGATGATGATCGGCCAGGGCCGCGACTTAGTGAACATCCATGATACCGCGGCTTGAAGCCTCGAAGACGGCCTCGGACCGGGAATTAACCTCCAATTTTCGGTAAATCCGCTTGACGTATGTACCGACGGTTTGCGTCGATAGCGACAACAGTCCACCGATCTCGGAATAGCTGAAGCCACGCGCGAGCAGATTAAGAACCTCGGTCTCGCGCGGCGATAGCGGTTCCTGCAGTGGGGCGGCGAGGCCGGTCACCGACGGCGCCAATTGTTGCAGCAACTGACGGGCTATAATCGGGCTGATCGGCGAGCCACCCAGACGGATCTCGCGGATGCCAGTAACACAATTTTCGAGTTGCTCGTCTTTCAGCAAGTAGCCGCGCGCACCTGCCTTGATGCTCTCAATCACCTTTGCTTGATCGGCAAATATTGTGATGACGATAATGTCAGCGTCGACATGGAGCCTCGCGCATTCGCGGATTAGCGTTATGCCGCTGCCATCGGGTAATCCCAGATCGCACAATATGACATCAAATCCCCCGTTGCGGACGATTTCGAGACCGGCCCGGAGATTACGAGCGACGGCAACAATGACGATGTCGTCGGACATATTTATGGCGGCGGACAGCCGGTCGACGGCGGCAGGGTCATCTTCGACAATCGCGACGCGGATCATTCGATACCCCCTAACAGGGTGACAATTACCGCAATCGAGTTGGACAAACCATCGGCTCGTTGTCCCCAGCTTAGGGGACATGATTGGCGATAACTCCGGGCGCTGATGACGTGGTTTCAAGCGACAAGGGTGCGTGGCGGATCGACAGGGATTCGAACCCTGGAGGAGCTTTCACCCCTACACACTTTCCAGGCGTGCGCCATCGACCACTCGGCCACCGATCCGTGCGGGCGGGGCCTAGCATAAGGGCGGAGGCATCGACAAGGTTGCTCCTCGCGCGCGGAGCGACGACAAGGCGCGGATGCTCGGTCGCCCATCTCCCATCATCGATGATCTCGTCCGCCGCATTCTGCTGGTCGACGCGCACGTTCTCATCCTCGACAAACCCGCTGGCATGGCGGTCCATCCGGGGCCGACGACGCCGCACAGTCTCGAGGCGCATTTGATCGGGCTGCGGCAGGGGTTCGTCCGCGTGCCGCAACCGGCGCACCGGCTCGACCGCGATACGTCGGGGTGTCTCGTCCTCGCGCGCCACCCCAAGGCGCTCAAGCGGCTGTCGGCACTGTTTGCGGCAGGCCGCGTGGGCAAGACCTATTGGGCGGTCGTCGACGGCGCGCCTGACGGCAACGAGGGGGAGGTCGACGCCGCACTCGCCAAGGTGTCGACGGCGGCGGATGGCTGGCGGATGGTCGTCGATCCGGGCGGCAAGGCGGCGGTGACGCGGTGGCGAGTGCTCGAGCGCGGGTCGCAAAGCTTGGTCGAGTTCACCCCCGCGACCGGGCGGACCCACCAGATCCGCGTTCACGCGGCGACTCTGGGGACGCCGATCAGTGGCGACCCCGTATATGGGGCAGGGGCGGGGCCGATGCGTCTCCACGCCCGTCGGATCGTCGTGCCGTATGCCGACGACCGCGATCCCATCGATGCGACCGCGCCGCTCCCCGAAGGGTGGCCGTTGGTGCCCCAGCCTTAGGGAATGACCTCGGTGACGGCGACCGGCGGCAGGCGGAACGACCCGTCGAGGAAGCCCGCCTTCGGCAGATAAGCCCGGAACACGACGACGAACGGCCCCTTCGGCGACGGTAACCAGTTGACGATGCGCTCGCCCGACGGGGGCTTGGGCTGGACGAAGATGTCGTAGCCGCCGTCGCGCTCGGCGCGCAGATCGGGAGTGCGGTCGCCAACGGCGAACCGCTTCGACGGGGTATCGACGAAGTACAGTCGCCCGCCGCTGTCCTGCTCGTACATCGTCAACGACCAAAAGGCGCCGACCGGCAAATGCGGCGGCAGATGAATGGTGTACGCCTTCGCTCCGGTCAGCGCCGCGCCGCTACTGTCCTTGGCGGCGGTCAAATAGATCGCCTCGCTCTGCGGCAGCGCCCCCAGACCACCGAGGGCGACGCGGGCTCGGGCGGTGTCGTCGCTATCGCCGTAGTGACCGATGCCGGGGCCGGGGTAGCTCCAGCCGTCGACGACGGCCCCGGTCGCGCCGAACCCACCCTTGGCCTCGGCGCGCAACTTGGGGAGCGCCTGCGCCCATTCCGCCATCGTCGCGGGCGAGACGCTCGCCGGGTCGATCCCCGTTGGCGTGATCCCGAGCGCGGCGAGTTCGGGGCGGGCAAGGATCGCAGACGATGGCGGGTTACGGCGCAGCGCCTCGTCGACGACGGCGATGAAGGTCGCCGTGTCGGGGTTTGCGGTCGGCACGGCTTTCACCGCGACCGGCTTGGCCGCGCCGGGATCACGCGCCTCGAGCGAGAAGCCGCGGATCAGCCCGGTCGCGGCGGGGAGGTCGTCGGGGCCGTTGACTAGCACGCGGACGAGAAGCCACGCGTCGTTTGTCGGGGAGCGGATTTCGGTCGTGCCGGGCGGGATCGCTCGTGGCTCGGAGCCGGGGCCCGTAATGACATATCGTCCACCTTTGCCACCCGACCGCGTGCCAACAATTGCGACGTTGTTGGTATATGCGTCCATCAACGCCGCCGAATGGTAGCGACCCGGGATCGCCGGAACGTCGAGGATGACCGGCCCGGCGGCAAGGTCGAGCCACGCGCTCGAATACAGCGTATCGTTGTTCGGTGTCGTCACATCGCGCGAGGCTGCGTCGGCAAGGACGATGCGGGCGTATAGCCGGTTGACGCCGGGCGCGCCCATAGCCTCGGCCTTGCTGACCTGAAGGTGCCGCGCGCGCATCATCTCGTAGACCGGCAGCGCATACGCGTAAGCGGCGCGAAGCTGATCGATGCCGGTCAATGGCGTGGCTGACACGGTCGTTGGTGTCGCAGGCGCTGGCGGGACATCGACGGTGGCGATTGGAACATCGGCCGGGCGCAGCGCGGCGGGCGGCGGCGCGACGGGCGCGGTGACAGCGGGGGCGGCGACAACGGGGACCGGCGCGACAACCGCCGCTGGCGCGACCGGCACCGTTGCCTTGTGCCGCCCGAACAACGGCTTGCGCGGCTCGGCGAGCGCCGACGTGCTGAGCGCCGCTGTGGCGAGCGCGCAGGTCAGCACGACGACGATGGCGCTCATTGGCAACGGCTTCGCAAGCATCGATGGCTCCCCTCGGTGGTTCGTTCCGCTATGCCGGGGGGTGGCCAGCGCGTCCAGTCCGGGGCATGATAGGGCATCCTCTGGGGAGAGCGTTTCATGGAAGCCGCCTACATCGTCGCCGCCGCGCGCACCGCCGGAGGCCGCCGCGGCGGTCGCCTGACCGGCTGGCACCCCGCCGACCTCGCGGGTCAGGTGCTCAACGCGCTCGTCGACCGCACGCGCGCCGATCCCGCGCTGATCGAGGACGTCATCATGGGCTGCGTCAGCCAGTTCGCGCAGCAGTCGGGCAATGTCGCGCGCAACGCCGTGCTGTCGTCGCGCCTGCCCGAAAGCGTTCCCGGCACCAGCGTCGACCGCCAGTGCGGGAGCAGCCAGCAGGCGCTCCATTTCGCCGCCGCGACCGTGATGAGCGGACAGATGGACATCGTCATCGCCGCCGGGGTCGAGAGCATGAGCCGCGTGCCGATGGGCATGGCCGGCAAGCTCGCGCACGAGGGGAACATGGGGTCGCCGTTCGGCGGGCCGGGGATGCAGGCGCGCTATCCCGGCGTCCAGTTCAGCCAGTTCACCGGCGCCGAGATGCTGGCGACGCGTTACGACCTCAGCCGTGACGACCTCGACGCCTTCGGCTTCGCCAGCCAGCAAAAGGCGGCAGCGGCGGCCAAGGCGGGGGCGTTCGATGCCGAGATCGTCGCCGTCGACGTGACGTTGCCCGACGGCTCGACCGAGGCGCACCGCGTCGACGAGGGCATCCGCTTCGACGCGAGCCTCGACGCCGTGCGCGGGGTCAAGCTGATCTCCGAAGGCGGACGGCTGACCGCGGCGACGAGCTCGCAGATTGCCGATGGCGCGAGCGGGGTGATGATCGTCAACGACCGTGGGTTGAAGGCGCTCGGTATCGCCCCGCTCGCGCGTATCCACCACATGACCGTCGTCGGCGAGGACCCGGTGATCATGCTCGAAGCCCCGATCGGCGCGACCCGGCGGGCGCTGGCGCGGGCGGGCATGAACATCGCCGACATCGACCTGTTCGAGGTCAACGAGGCGTTCGCCAGTGTCCCGCTGGCGTGGCTCAAGGAGATCGGCGGCGACCCTGCTCGGCTCAACGTCAACGGCGGCGCGATCGCGCTGGGGCATCCGCTCGGCGCGTCGGGAACGAAGCTGATGACGACGCTCGTCCATGCGCTGCGGGCGCGCGGCAAGCGGTTCGGCCTCCAGACGATGTGCGAGGGCGGCGGGCTGGCGAACGTGACGATCGTCGAGGCGCTGTAGCCCCTCCCGTTTCCCTTCAGGGGAGGGGCGAGAGACGGCGCAGCCGGCCCGGGGGTGGGGCCGGACTGGGCGGTGTGCTCGTGCTGCTGGCTGCCAACGCCCGACACTCCCCACTCCCGGGCCGCGGCAAGCGCCGCGTCTCTCGCCCCTCCCCTGAAGCAGAGGGTAGGCAGAAAGGACTATATTTTGACGCCCTTCACCCAGATCCGCCTCGCCGTCGCCGATGGCATCGCGACGATCACGCTGAGTCGTCCCGACAAGCTCAATGCCTTCACGAGCACGATGATGGCCGAACTGATCGCCGCGTTCGATGCGACCGACGCCGACGATGCCGTGCGCGCGGTGATCGTTACCGGCGACGGGCGCGCGTTCTGCGCCGGGGCCGACCTCAGCGCGGGGGCGGCGACGTTCGACTATGCCGCCCTCGGCCACGGCGGGCCGGTCCGCGCCGACGGGACGACCGACTATGCCCATGACGCGGTCCGCGATGGCGGGGGCAGGGTGACCTTGCGCATCTTCGCCTCGCTCAAGCCGGTCATCGCCGCGATCAACGGCCCCGCCGTCGGCATCGGCGCGACGATGTTGCTGCCGATGGACATCCGCATCGCGTCCGACACCGCGCGCTTCGGCTTCGTCTTTGCCCGCCGGGGGATCGTGCCGGAGGCGGCGTCGAGCTGGTTCCTGCCGCGTGTCGTCGGCATCGCCCGTGCGCTCGAATGGTGCTTTTCGGGCCGGGTGTTCGACGCCGCCGAGGCGCTTGCCGGGGGCCTCGTCAGCCGCGTCGTCCCCGCCGCCGACCTGCTGGCCGAGGCGACCAGGATCGCCCGCGAGATCGCCGACAATGCCGCGCCGGTGTCGGTCGCGCTGACCCGCCAGATGCTGTGGCGGATGCTCGGCGAGGCGACGCCGATGGCCGCCCACCGCCTCGACAGCCGCGCCATCTGGAGCCGGGGCCGCTCGGCCGACGCGCAGGAGGGGGTGACCTCGTTCATCGCCAAGCGCCCGCCGGTCTTCCCCGACACCGTCGCCGACGGCATGCCCGACTTCTACCCGTGGTGGGAGGAGCCCGAGTACCATTGACCCGGTCGGTTTACCGTTGACGTAAGCGTCAACTGCGGCGACGGGTGCGCAATGACCACCGCGCCCGACCCCACGCAGGCTCCCCCGGCCCCGCTCGCTGCCTTTGCCGGAGCCGTGCCGCCCGCGCCGGCGTGGTTCACCGCCGCCCTTGCCGACGCCCCTGACGAGTCCGTGCTCACCGTCGCCGGAGCCGCGATCGAGGTCCTGACATGGGGCGAGCGCGGGCGTCCCGGCCTGTTGTTCCTCCACGGTAACGGCGCGCACGCCGGGTGGTGGCGGTTCATCGCGCCGTTCTTCGCCGCCACCCACCGCGTCGTCGCCTTTTCGTGGAGCGGGATGGGCGGATCCGACCACCGCGATACCTACACCGTCGACACCTTCGTCGCCGAAATCGCCGCCGTCATCGCCGCCACCGGGCTGGCCGATGTCGCGCCGCCGGTCGTCGTCGGCCACAGCTTCGGCGGCTTCCCGATGATGGCGGCGGTCCAGTCAGGCGGGGCCGTCTTCACCGCTGCCGTCATCGTCGACACCCCCTTCCGCCCCGTCGGCGAGCCCGGCCACCGCCCGCCCAATGCCACCGAGCGGCGGCACAAAGTCTATCCCGACCTCGCCGCCGCGCTTGCCCGCTTCCGCTTCGCACCGATCCAGGAGTGCGCCAACGCGTACATCGCCGACGCCATCGCGCGCGGATCGCTCAAGCAGGTCGCCGAGGGTGAGGGCGCAGGCGGCTGGACATGGCGCTTCGACCCCTTCCTGTGGAGCCGCTTCCGCATCGGCGACGCGGTCCAGCTCCTGTCCGATCCGCGCTGCCCCGTCGCCGTCATCTGGGGCGACCGCTCGCAATTGATGCCGCCCGACCGTGTCGCGGCGATGCGCGCGCTCCTCCCCGCCGGATCACCCGCCATTCCCATCCCCGACGCCGACCACCACGTCATGGTCGACCAGCCGCTCGCCTTCGTCGCCGCCCTGCGCGGGCTGCTCGCCGGGTGGCCGCGCGCCGCCTAGGTCGCTCGCGCGCTCACGGCCCAAGCCGCTGTCCACCTTGTTACGGTCAGACGCCGCGAACATCCCCGGCGGCGCGGCGTTTACAATCATCGCGCGCTCGGCGTCGTCCCCGGCGTCGTCGAGCAACGCCTGCCACCGCGCCTGCACGACCGATAGCGGCTCGACATACGGCACCCAGTCGTCAACGGCGTCGCCGGAGCCGATTACCGAGTCGCCGCCAGCGGTGTCGTCCGCGTCGGCGCCAACAACGGCGGCGTGGGGGGCGTCGGGACCGGCGGAAGTTGACGAAAGTCGCGCCACGTCCCCCCGATCCGCTCCCGCTCCATCAGGCCCCGCGCCGTCATCCCCCGAGCCATTCGCTCCCGCGCCGTGAGGCCCCGCGCCGTCAGACCCGGTCCCTCCCGGTGCGTCGCGCTTCGCCGAACGCGCCGCCGCTTTGGCCGCCGCCCCGGCCGCCACAGCTTTCGCCGCCGCCGCCGCAATCTCCGCCGCGCGCAGCCGCGCCGCATAAGCGGCGATCTCCGGGCGCTGGCGTTCGACGATCGCGTCGGCCAACTCGCGCGCCTCGTGTGCGACGAGCGTCGCCTCGGCAA
>JBBRQR010000098.1:0-9600 GCA_038226115.1 Sphingomonadales bacterium
AGCTCGCACGCCTTTTCGGCGACCCAGTCGATTCGCCCGCGCTTCAACGGCGCGACGCACAGCCACAGATCGGCGACGGGCTCGCGGACTCCGAGTCGCGCGTCGAGCCGGACGATCGTCGCCTTGCGGTGCGGGGTGACGACCGTCGCCGCCCACTCGCCGCTGCGGTCGTCGAACAGGCGGACGCGGTCGCCGGGAGCGCGGCGCATGACCTGCGTCAGATAATGGCTCGCGGGCGTCGGCAGGGTGATGTCGCCCCCCGCCGACAGGTCGAGGTCGACGAACAGGCGCGGCGTCGTCGACAGGTGCGGCAACGACCCATCGGTCGTCTTCGGTTCAGGCGTTGACAGGGCCGGGCAGGCTTCGCTCATGGTCTGCGACTAGCGAGAGGTCGGGACCCATGCAAACCGCCGACGACATCACCGACCGCGCAACCCCCGACGCCGAACGCGCACCATCGGGCTGGGTCGATCGCCTCCCCGCGCGAACCCGACCCTACGCCCGCCTCGCGCGGTTCGACCGCCCGGTCGGCGTGTGGCTGTTGTTCTGGCCGTGCGCGTGGGGGCTGGCAGCGGGCGGCGGACTGGTGTCGCACTGGTGGCTAGTGCCGTTATTCCTGATCGGTGCCGTCGCGATGCGCGGCGCGGGGTGCGTCTACAACGACATCGTCGACCGCGACCTCGACCGTTCGGTCGCCCGCACCCGCGATCGCCCGGTCGCGAGCGGCGCGGTGTCGGTCCGCGCGGCGTCGGTCTGGCTGATTATCCTCGCGCTGTGTGCGCTGCCGGTGCTGTTCGCGCTGCGTCCGCTGGCGGCGGGGGTTGCGCTGGGATCGCTCGGCCTCGTCGCCGCCTATCCGTTTATGAAGCGGATTACATGGTGGCCGCAGGCTTGGCTGGGGCTGACGTTCAACTGGGGGGCGCTCGTCGCGTGGACCGCGGTCGCCGATCCGTCGTGGGCGATGGCGTTGCTTTACGCCGCCGGGGTCGCGTGGACGCTCGGCTACGACACGATTTATGCGATGCAGGATATCGAAGACGATGCCCTCGCCGGGATCAAATCGAGCGCACGCGCCATGAGCGGGCGCATCCGGTCGGGCGTCACGGTGTTTTACACGGTGACACTGGCCGCGCTGGCGGCGGCGCTGTGGCAGGTTCGCCCCGATATTCTCACGCTCGCGGCGCTGTTGCCAGCGGCGATGCACCTCGCATGGCAGAGTGCGGCGTTGCGCGACTCGACGCCCGCCACCGCGCTGCGGCTGTTCCGCAGCAACCGCACGACGGGGTTGCTCATCTTCGCGGCGTGCGTGGTAACCGGAAGCTGACCGCGACACCTGGTCCCCAAACGAAAACGGGGCCGCGTTGCCGCGACCCCGTTCGTCCGTTGTTTGCGTGCCTTACAGCGCGCTGAGGTTGATCGCTGCCTGCTTGCCGCGCCGGTCGAGTTCGAGCTCGAACGACACGCGCTGGCCCTCATCGAGCCCCGCCATGCCGGCGCGCTCGACTGCCGAGATGTGGACGAAGGCATCGGGGCCACCGTCTTCACGCTGGATGAAGCCGAAGCCCTTCTGTCCGTTGAAGAACTTGACGGTGCCATCGACGCGCTGACCCGGCGCAGTGTCGCCACCGCCGCCGCCGCCGCCGCCGCCGGAGAATTCACGGCTCGCGCCGCCATAGCCGCCGCCACGCGGGCCGTCGTCGCGTCCGCCGAAGCCACCAGCGCGGGGTTCACGCGGCGGGGCCCGGTCAGTTACCGGCATCGGCTCGCCGTCGATAACGATGTCGGTCGCCGACACGCGACCGCTTCGCTCGGTCAACGTGAACTCGAGCGGCTGTCCATCGGCGAGGCCGGTCAGACCGGCCTGCTCGACGGCCGAGATGTGAACGAAAACGTCTTCACCGCCATCGTCGCGAACAACGAAGCCAAAGCCCTTTTGGCCGTTGAAGAATTTAACGACACCCTTGGCCGTCCCAAGGTTGACGCCGGGGCCCATGTCGCGCGGCGGGCGCGGGCCACCGAAGCCGCCGCCGGCCGGGCGACCGCCGAAGCCGCCGCTGCCGCCGCCGCCGAAGCGTGGGGCGCCGCCGCCGCCACCGCCGAAGCGATCGCCGCCGCCACTACCGCCGCCGCCGCCGCCGCCGAAGCGATCGCCGCCGCCTTCAAACTGGTCGAAACCGCGTTCACGCTTGTCGAAGCCACCACGGCCGGGGCCACGCCCGCGTTTATCAAAGCTCATCGTCGAAAAGTCTTTCGCTGTTCAGTCGTCAACTGGGCACCCACGCCGACGGCCCGGACCATCCGGGCGCGAGACGTACCGCTCCAACGGCGGCTGTACACCAGATTGGCGATGGCAGCGAGCGGTTTATCGTGCCCAACTCGCGCTCGCGCAACGACCGCGCATTGGTGAAGTTTACATCATTTGCCGCCATACGGTGCGTGCAGTGCACAAGGGGCGCACCAATGCTGAACGACATTCTTGATTACGGGACCGACCACTCGGCGATCTTTGCCGCAGTGCTGGTGTTCGTCGTCGTTCTTTGCGCGGCGACGGCGATTTGGGGCTATGGCCGTTACCACGAACGCGCGATGCGGCGGCGCGCGTCCGATCTGATCGGCTGAATGCCCGCGATATGGCGCGGCCGCCGGCGTGACTTGGCCGCCCGGCGCTGCTACCTGCCGCGCGCATGACAATTTATCTCCACGAACGCGACTTGCCCGCCGATGTTTTCGCCCCCGGGTCGATCGCGGTCGACACCGAAACCATGGGGCTGCATCCGGGACGTGACCGGCTATGCCTTGTCCAACTCGCCGACGGCCTCGGCGACGAGCACCTCGTGCGCTTCGATCCGCGCGACTATTCGGCCCCCGTCCTGAAGGCGGTCCTTGCCGATCCGGCGCGAACCAAGCTGTATCATTTCGCCCGCTTCGATCTCGCCGTGCTGAAGGCGTATCTCGGGATCGAGGCTGGGCCGGTGTTCTGTACCAAGATCGCATCGAAGTTGGTCCGCACCTACACCGACCGGCACGGGTTGAAGGACATGCTGCGCGAAACGATCGGCGTCGACGTGTCGAAGGCGCAGCAGTCGTCGGATTGGGGCGCGCCGGTTCTGACCGATGCACAAAAGGACTATGCCGCTTCCGACGTCCGCTATCTCCATCGTGCGGTCGCGGTGCTGACCGAACGGCTCGCTCGCGAGGGGCGTACCGCGCTGGCTCAGGCGTGCTTCGATTTCCTGCCGTGGCGCGCCGAACTCGACCTGGCGGGCTGGCCCGAGAGCGACATTTTCGCGCATCTATGAGCACGGCTGTTCTCGACCGCCGGGCCGGAGCCGCGTTGCCCGGCGGCAGCTGGGACCGCGTTGTCAGGGTCTTGAAAGTCGCGCTGCCAGCCGCCGCGGCCGTCCTGCTCGGGGTGATCGGGACGTGGCCGCTGACATCGGCGCGTGAGTTCTCCTTCCTGCTCGCCAAGGACAAGGTCGCGATGTCGAAAGAGCGGCTGCGAACCGACACGGCGGTTTATCGCGGCGAGACCGCCGCAGGTGACCCGTTCATCATTCACGCGGCTGGCGCGGTTCAACGGTCGTCGGCGGTTCCCGTGATCGAGCTGATGGCGCTATCGGCCGATGTCCAGTTGAACGATGGTCCGGCCCGGGTAACCGCCCCCGGCGGCCGCTACGAGATCGATCGCGACCTGCTGGTCGTGAGCGGTCCAGTCGTGATGCACACCGCCAACGGCTACTCGATCAACGGCGACGCGATCCGGATAAGCCTGCTCGATCATACGGTCGCAACCGACCGTCCGGTCGACGGCACCGTCCCGCTCGGTATCTTCCGCGCCAATGCGCTGCGCGGCGATATCGACGGCAAGCACGTCCGCTTGAGCGGCGGCACGCACTTGCACATCACCCCGGCATCGCACAGGAGGCGGGCATGATCCGCGCCATTATTTTCGGCCTCAGCATTGCGCTGGCCACCACCGCCGGGGCTCAAAGCGCCCTCAAAAATCACAACACCGACGCGCCGCTCGACGTCGATGCGAAATCGATCGACGTCCTCGATGCCAAAGGCCAGGCGATTTGGTCGGGCGATGTGCGCATCACGCAGGGCGACATGAAGCTCAACGCCGATACCGTGACGGTCTTCTACAGTCGCGCCAAAAAGGGCGGCAACCCGGTCATCGACCGCCTCGACGCGCAGAACAACGTCAAGCTCGTCACGCCGAGCGAAACCGCGACCGGGCGCTACGGCATCTACGATGTCGGTCGCAAGACGATCACGATGGTCGGCAACGTCACGCTCAGCCACGGCGATTCTGTTCTCCACGGCCAGCGGCTGGCAATCGACCTCGAATCGGGGCGGTCTAAGCTCGATGGGGCCGGCACGGGTGCGTCGACACCAGGCGTCACGGCGTCGAGCGGCGGCCGGGTTACCGGGCGCTTCGTTGTCCCGGCGCGGAAGTCGAACTGACGCTTCCCACCGACTCCGCCATCGGTTAGATCATGGCTGACGGTGAATATGCATGATTCGCGCCAAGTGCCGGATCGAGGGGTGGAGTCGCGTGTGGCCGACGTTGCAGTGAGCGATCGCGATGCGGACATTGCAGCGGCGACGCGCGATGGGCTTGCCGTCGTCGCCATCGGCAAAAGCTATGACAAGCGCGCGGTGTTGCGCGATGTGTCGCTGACCGTCGCGCGCGGCGAAATCGTCGGCCTGCTGGGGCCAAACGGTGCGGGCAAAACGACCTGCTTCTATTCGATCATGGGCCTCGCGATGCCCGATCGCGGGCGCATCCTGCTCGACGGTCACGACATTACCGGGTTGCCGATGTATCGGCGCGCTGCGCTCGGCATCGGCTATCTGCCACAGGAAACATCGATCTTTCGCGGCCTGACGGTGTGCCAGAACATCAATGCCGTCCTCGAAGTCGTCGAGCCCGACCGCGCGGTGCGCGCCGCGCGGCTCGAGCAGCTGCTGGAGGAATTCCACATCACCCGGCTGCGCGACTCCCCGGCGATGGCGCTGTCGGGGGGCGAACGACGGCGGTGCGAGATCGCGCGCGCGCTTGCCGCCAAGCCGTCAATCATGCTCCTCGACGAACCGTTTGCCGGGATCGACCCAATCTCGATCGCCGATATTCGCGGCCTCGTCGTCGACCTCCGCGCGCGCGACATCGGCGTGCTGATCACCGATCACAATGTTCGCGAAACGCTCGAAATCGTCGACCGCGCCTGCATCATCTACGACGGTCGGGTGCTGTTCGAGGGGACGCCCGCGGCGCTCGTCGCCGACGAAACCGTCCGGCGCGTCTATCTCGGCGAAGGCTTCAGCCTCTAGGGCACGAGCCCGGAGCGCCGCGCATGAGCCTCGGTCCCCGCCTCGATCTTCGCCAGTCGCAGTCACTGGTCATGACCGTCCAGCTTCAGCAGGCGATCAAATTGCTGGCGCTAACGAATGTCGAGCTCGAAGCGTTCGTCGACGCCGAGATCGAAAAGAACCCGCTGCTCGACGGTGGTGGCGGCGACTTCGCTCCCGCAACCGGTGAGCCGCCGACGCCGCAGGGCGAAACCGCGACCGACGAGCTGATCGCGCGCGGCGACGGCGCAACCGACGCGCCGCTCGACGTCGACTATGGCGCGGAAACCTTTCACCACGACGGTCCGACCGACGCGCTGGGCGATGACCGGTCAACCGAAAGTGGCAGTTTCGATGGTGCCGGTGCCATCGGCGGGGGCAGCGGCGAACCCGGCGAGAGCGTCGATTTCGATGCGTTTTCCGGACCTTCGGCTACGCTTCGCGACGTCCTCGATGAACAGGCCGCCGCCGCCTTCCACGACCCGGTCGAACGCGGCATCGCGCGCTTCCTGATCGATCAGATCGACGACGCCGGTTACCTTGGCAGCGATGTCGTCGACGACCTTGCCGACCGACTCGAAACTGCACCCGAGCGGGTCGAGGCGGTGCTTTGGTTCATTCACCACTTTGACCCCGTCGGCTGCGGCGCGCGCAGCCTGCGCGAATGTCTGACCGCGCAGGCGCGCGAGGCCAATCGCGCCGATCCCGCGATGTTGGCCTTGCTGGCCCATCTCGACCTTCTCGCGCGCGGCGACATGGCGACCCTGCGCCGGTTATGCGGGGTCGATCACGACGACCTGGCCGACATGATCCGCGAATTACGCGGCTATAACCCGAAGCCCGGCCTCCGTTATGGTGGCAGCGACGCGCAGTCGGTTATCGCCGATATCTTCGTCCACCGCGCGCGCGGTGGCGGCTGGACCGTCGAACTCAACGCCGCGACGCTGCCGCGCGTTCTCATCGACCGCAGCTATCATGCAACGCTCGCCGCCGCCGCGCCGACCGGCAGCACGGCGGCGGCAAAGTCCGCGCGCGCCTTTCTGTCGGACGCGATGACCAATGCAACGTGGCTGATCCGCGCCCTCGACCAACGCGCGCGAACAATCGTCAAGGTCGCAACCGAGCTGGTCAAGCAACAGGAGGCATTCTTCGACGCCGGGATCGAACACCTCAAGCCGCTGACATTGCGCGCGATTGCCGAGGCGATCGAGATGCACGAATCGACCGTCAGCCGCGTCACCTCGAACAAATATCTTCAATGCGAACGCGGCCTGTTCGAGCTCAAATACTTCTTCACCAGCGGCATCGCGTCGAACGATGGCGGCGACGCGTCGTCGGCGCTCGCGGTCAAGGACCGGATCGCGCGGCTAATCGCCGTCGAACCCGCCGCCGTCCCCCTGAGCGACGACAAGCTCGTCGATCTCCTTCAGGGCGAAGGCTTCGACATCGCCCGCCGCACCGTCGCCAAATACCGCGAGGCATTGGGCTTAGGGTCGAGCGTCGCGCGGCGGCGGGCGAAATTGCTGGAGGCGGCGGCGTAATAACCGCAGGCGTCGACGGATTTTACGCTGATTGCGCCGGGTGGACGATGCTGCGCCTAGGACAGTGCCGCGCCAGCAGTCAATCGTCGCCAGCCGTCGCCCTGGTCGGGTCCGCCTTCATCGAGCACCGCGGCGATGATCTGTGCCGACTCGACCAGCCGCGGACCCGGACGATTGAAGAAATGGTGCCCATCGGCGACGAAGACGCGGCCAGTGCGGACCGCCGACAGATTGTGCCACCCCGCGCGTCCGATCAGCGGCGCGAGATCGGCCAGCGTCTGCGGGATCTGGTAGCCGCACGGCATCATCACGATCACGTCGGGGTCGGCGGCGACGAGCGCATCCCATTCGAGCCACGGCGAGTGCTGTCCGGGGTTCGCGAACAACGCGGTTCCGCCGGCACTATCGATCAGCTCGGGGACCCAGTTACCGGCCGCCATCAACGGCTCGATCCATTCGATCGCCGCGACGGTTGGCCGGGTCGCCCGCGCCGCGCCACGGACGCGCAGCGCCGCCAGCCGCGCCTGCAACTGCTCGATCGCCCGATTGGCCGCCCCGCGCGCGTCGACGGCGTCGCCGACCCGCCGCAGATCGCCCCAGACATCGTCGAGAGTATCAGGCGCCAGCGACAACAGGATGGGGGCGGTGCCGACCCAATCGGCCAACGCCTCCTCGAGATTGGCCGGCGTGACCGCACAAACCGCACATTGCGACTGGGTGAGGATGACGTCGGGCTTCAGCGATCGCAGCAGCGGCGCATCGACCGCGTACACCGACAGGCCCTGGCGAACGATCTCCTGCACCCGGTCGTCGATCTGACGCGACGTCAGCCCCTTTTCGAGCTTGGTCGACGTGCACACGGGCAGCGCCTGAACGAACGGCGGGAAGTCGCATTCATGCGACCGCCCGACCAGCCCGTCGGTGATGCCGACCGCGACCGCGATCTCGGTCGCGCTGGGGAGCAGCGACACGACTCGTGGCTGCCGCATCAGGCGATACGCAGCGACAGGGCGGGGCCGAACGTCCGGGGCGCGGCGCGCGTCAGCGCGGCGTGGAGCGCGAGCAGCGCGGCGCACCAGCCCGCATCGTTGATGAGAAGCTTGGCGATGATCGCCACCGTGAACGTCTCGGTGCCCCCGGCAACCGCCGCAAACGCGAACAGCCCGCCCTCATAGGCGACGAAGGCCATCGCGAAGGCCCCCGCGATCATCAGCACCGACGGCGAGCGGTCGTTCCGCACCCGACGGGCGACGACCATCGCGACGAGGGCCGCGATCCCCAGCGCCGCGCCCCAGCCGACCGCGAAGGTCGTCAATGGAAAGCCGAGCAGGGTGAAGCCGAGCAGTTGGTTGATGACCCAGACCGCGCCGACGGTGACGGCGGCGCGCGACCGCGACATCGTCATGGCGGTCGCGACGCCGACTGCCACGAAGGGCATCATGCAGGCGGTCGCGAGCGTGCCGAGTACCGCGACAGTAATTAGCGCGACGGGCCACGCTGGGTGGGCCGCTGTCGCGTCATCTCGGACCAATCCCATCGCTCGTCTCCATTCTCGGCCGCAGGCGCGAGGCCTGCATACGCTGCGCGACCGCATTGGTGAAGGTCGCGCCGCGTCAAACCGGGCGGTCAAGCGTCGCAGGGAAATTAGTCGCCAGCCACGCGCCGACGATGGTCACAACGCGCGCTTCGACCGGCCCCCACCACAGCCAGTGGCCGACGCCGGCTAGCTCGTGATAATCGACCGCCCCGGTTAACTTTCGTGCCGTCGCCCGGGCGATACTGGCAAGGGTGATACGGTCGCTGGCCCCGACCACGACGAGCGCTGGCATCATCAGCTGCGCGTAATCGACTGTAAACGCGGGGGCTTTGGCCGCGAATGGCAGCGCCATTTCAAACAGTACCCGCCCCGAATCCCACACCAACGCCGCGATTTCAGCCGTTGCGGTGTCGTCGGGCACCCCGTTGTAGATGCCCCAGCGCGCGCGGGCTTCGCCGATCAACGTCGGCGACCGCCACCATCGCTTCTTCGTTACGACACCCAACATCGTCCGGAGCGGGTCGAGACCAAGGACATTGGTCGCGGCCGTCGCCGCGGGCGAGAACAACATTAGTCCCGCCGCACCAACCCGCGCCGCGACCGCTTGCGCCAGGAAACCGCCCATCGAGTGTCCGGCGACGATCACCGGCCCCGGCAGGCGGGCGATCTCGGCGGTGAGGAAAGCGATGTAATCCTCCAACCCCAAGCCTGCGAGTTCGGGCGCAGGCGGCAGAGCGGGGTCGCGGTCGTGGAAGGGCAACGTCGGCGCGTGCGTCGTAAAGCCCGCCGCCTCCAGCCGCCGCCGCACACCGGTGAAGGTCGCCGGGGTCGACCACATCCCGTGGATGAAGACGATTGGCGGCGTCATCGGCGCAAGCGCCGGGGGTGGCGGCGTCATCGGCGCAAGCGCCGGGGGTGACAGCGTCATCGGCGCAAGCGCCGGGGGTGACAGCGTCATCGGCGCAAGCGCCGGGGGTGACAGCGTCATCGGACTACACCCGACGCGGCGAGGACCGCCATGGTGACAAGGTCGCTCGCCCCGCTCGTCATCGGCGCGATCTGGACCGCCTTGCTCATGCCGACGAGCAGCGGCCCGACCATTCGGCCACCGCCAAGTTCCTTCAACAGCTTGGCCGAGATATTCGCCGACTGGAGCCCCGGCATAACGAG
>JBBRQR010000099.1:0-9552 GCA_038226115.1 Sphingomonadales bacterium
GCGACTGGGGGCGATGGCGGCGGCGCACGACTTCGGCTGAAACGGGATTGGGGCGGTTGCCACCGTAACGAAAGCGTTCGTCGCGCGTTCAGGCGATGCCGCGCAAAGCTGCGGCATGACGTTTTAGGATCGTATCATGGCCCGACCGACCGCTGTCCGCCTCACCTTGGCGAGCTCCGTTGCCGCCCTCGCTCTGGCGGCGTGCAACCCGGCACCGACGGCAACCGCGCCCGCCGGAACGCAGCCGGTCTCCGCTGCGCCGATCGCCGCCCTGCCACTGGCGACGGCCGCCACGCCCGCGCTGCTCGTCACCGCGCCGGTCGTTTTGCCGCCGGTCGCCACCCGCGTCCGCGTCGCACCGCGCCCGAAGGAACGCTACCGCTACGTCGAACGCGCGGCGCAATACAACCGCGCCTTCGGCGATTCGCCGCCCGACTACACCGTCGATTATCAGGGGACGCGCCCATACGTGTGGCGCGCCAACAGCGGCGCGTACCGCGTCGCCGAGCGGTTGCCGCATGGCGAGCGAACCTATTATTACGCCGCCGGCAGCGACCAGCCATTTTATGTCGAGGACCCGCGCGGTGGCTACGCCTATGACCGTGGCGAGCTCGTCGGGGTCTATGGCCCGGGCGGTGCGCCGCTCGCCGACGCTTATGCCGCGCAGCGCGCCGACGAAGCGGCGGCGTATCTCGACCGTGCGCGCGCGCTTTACCGTGCCGCGCAGTACGACCGGCGTCAGGCCGCCTATGCCGCCGACTGGGAGACGCGCCGTGTCGCCTTTGCCGACCGCCGCCGCGCCGATGACGCGGCGCGCGCTCGTGACGCCGAGTGGCAGTCGTGGCACGACGCGCATCAAGACGACGAGCAGCGGCGCTGGCACGACGAGGCCAACCGCCGCACTGCTTATGCCGCCGTTGCCGGGGTTGCCGTCGGTGCCGCAGCGGTGGCGCTGACGCGTCACCATCACGACGATCGTGGCCCGCCTAACGACGGCGCCCGGGTGCCGCCAGCGTATACCGCCGACAATGGGCCGATCTATGTCGCGAACGGCGGACCGCGACCGGACGAGCGTGCTGTGCTGGCGCGGGCGCAAGCCGATGCCGCGGCGCGCGCGCAGGCGGAGGCTCAGCGGGCAGTGGCGGTCGTTCCCATCCGCGCCCCCGTCCAGCTCGCGGCGGCGGCGTCGACCGACGCTCAACGCGCGTTCCACGACAGGATGCTCGCCGAGGCGGCGCAGCGCACGGCGGCGCAGGCCGATGCGGCGAAGGCGCGTGCCGCAGTCGCGGTGCAACAACAGGCTGCCGCCACCGCCGCTGACGTCCAGCGAACGCAGGCGAACGCCGCCGCGCACGACAAAGCGGTTGCTGACGCCGCCCAGCGCGCCGCAGCGAACGCCGAAGCGGCCAAGGTCCGCGCTGCTGCCGAGACGCAGCGTCAGGCGGCTGCCGGGATTGTGGCGGTGGAGCGCGACAAGGCCCGAGCCGAAGCGGCCACTGCGCGTGCGGCTGCGGATGCGCAGCGAAACCAAGCGAACACCGCCGGTCACGACAAGGCGGTCGCCGAAGCCGCCGCGCGAGCAGCGGCGCAGGTCGAGGCCGCGAAGGCACGCGTCGCAGCCGAGACGCAGCGACAGGCGGCGGCAACAGCAGCGCGGCAACAGGCGAATGCCGACGCGGCGAAGGTGCGCGCGACCGCCGACACGCAGCGGGCGCAAGCCAATGCCGCGTTTCATGACAAGGCCGTCGCCGACGCCGCAGCGCGCGCCGCCGCGCAGGCGGAAGCCGCGAAGGCGCGGGCTGCGGTCGAAACGCAACGTCAGGCAAGCGTCGAAGCGGCGCGGGTCGAGCGGGCCAAGGCTGCCGCTGACCGGGCGGCTGCTGACAAGGCTGCGGTCGAAAAGGCGCGCGCCGAAGCAGCCAAGGCTACCGATAAGGCGAAACCCGAGGCGAAGGACAAAAAGCCCGGCTGATGCGCCTGCCCCGCGCAGCTGGTCCGTTGCGATCGGCTAACGCTTGCCCACGGCAGGTCCGCACGGCGCGCCGGGGCGGTAGGTGCAGACCGCGTGGGCTGCGATGTCGGCGGGGGTGAAGTGGATCGGGCGCAGCGCTCCGGCAGCGTAGCGATCGACCTGATCGGCGAAGTGAGGTGAGGCGGGGTCGCCGCTCTCGCCACCCGCCGTCACCGCCCATGCGCGGACTTGCGGGCCGAACTCGACGACCGCGACGAAGCTATTACCGCTGGTGCCGTAATATCGCTTCGTGCCGGGGTAGCGCTTGGCTCCGAACGACGCGAGGCTGCCCCATTGCGCCGAGGCGAAGGGGATGGCGGTGCTGGGTTTGGTGTCGTCGAAGGTCTGAGCGATCGCCCCGTCGTTGCGCTGGAAACGGTTGATCTCGCCCCACGGCACGCGCCAGTCGCCGAAGTCGGCGGTTAGTCGCGCGATGGCCGTGTCGAGCGCGGCGAGGCGCTCGGCGTCGGTGCTGCGCGTCGCCATATAGTCCCACACGCTGACCCCCGCGGCGGCGGCGGGCGCGGCGGCGGTCGCCCATAGCGCCTCGCCCCAGAACACGGCGAGGCTGGTTGCCGTCGAGCCTGCGCTCCACCGGTCGTCCCACGCGCGGAGCAGATTGATCGGCGTGGCGCGCGCCGCGACCGGGGCATGATCGTGCGCCGCGATCAGGCCAGGGAGGAGGCGGGCGAAGGCGGGTAGGTACGGGTCATAGGCGGCGGCGATCAGCTTTTCCGGCGTGAAGGAGCGCTCGGCAGTTAGGACGCGCAGCGCATGGTCGCCGCGCGGATTGGCTCCCGCCTGATCGAAGTAGCGGGGGAACGCGGCGGCGTTGAGTGTCGCTTCGCCCGCCGCGCGCCACGGCGCGTCGTTACTGTTGTAGGCGAACCCGCTCGCCGGATCGTCGACGTGCGGGATGTCGGCAAGCGCGTGGAGGCCGTGCCATGCGCTGGCGGGATCGCTGCCGTCCACGGGCTTGGTATAGTCGAACTTGGCCGAGCGGACGGGAACGAACTGCGGCAGCAATAGGCTGATTTCGCCCGCATCGTCGGCGAACAGCGTGTTGTTGGTTGAATTGGCGCGGCGCGCGGCAACCGCAAGGAACGCCGTGCGGGTGGTCGCTTTGGTTCGCAGGAAGCTCTGCTCGAGCGCGGCGACGGGTGTGTTCATGAGCGCGGCGGCGAGCCAGTGGCCGGCGGCGTCGGCCCCGACGATCGGGCCGTGGCGCGAGGCGAACGTGTCGAAGCGGCGGTCGCGCAGCGTTCCGTCGGCCTGTTGCACTCGGAGGAAGATGGTTTTGCCGACGGCGTCGTCGCGCTTGTTGCCATCGCGGAAATACGGCGCGACGTGGTTTGCGCCGCCGCCGACCGTCTCGGCAAAGCTGTCAACGGTATCGACGCCGCTCGTCGTGTGCATCGACCCGGCGTGGGCGTTGAAGCCCTGGTAGATAAAGAACTGTCCCCACGTCGCCGCGCCATAGGCGTTCAGCCCCGCATCACTCGTCACCTGTGCTTCGGCGCGGAAGAAAAAGCTGGTGTGCGGGTTGATGAGCAGCAGCGCATGGCCATCGCGCGTCAGTTTCGGCGCGATCGCGATGCCGTTCGACCCGCGTGGCTCACGAAAGCTGAGGTCGGCGGTAACGCTGACAGGCTTGCCGCCGTAAAAGGCTTCGATCGGTCCCAATGGCACGCGCTCGATGTCGCCGCCGATGCTGCCTTCGGAAAAGCTCAGCGCCATCCACGGCTCGAAATGCGTCAGAACGCGCGCATGCACTCCCGGATGGTCGGCGAGGTATGCATTGAGGCTATCGGCCCACGCGGTCATCAACGTCTGCAGCCACGGTGGCGACTTCGCGTAGCCGGCTTTGAGTGTCGCCGGATCGATGAACAGGCGTTGGCGCAAGTCCTGCCAAACTGCCGCGTCGCCCTCGGCCTCCGCCAGCCGCCCGAGGCTGGTCAGGTAGTTCGTCTCGATGCGCGGAAAATCGTCCTCGGCCTGAGCGTAGATCATGCCGTAAACCGCGTCGGCGTCGGTGTAGCCGTGGATGTGCGGGATGCCCCATTCGTCGCGAGTGATGGTCGCGTTATACGGTTTCGCGGCGGCGGGGGCGGCGGCGACCGCTGTCGCGGCGAGCAACAAGCCGATCGTCCAGCGCCGTCCCATCATCGTCTCCCGCGACCGCTTGTCACGCCTTTATCATCGCCGCGATGGCCGCGATCGGCAAGAGCGTCGGCTTGCGCGTGGCAGCGTCGGCGCTTAAGGCTGAGTCGCAATCAAATCGGTGGGGCACAGATGCGGGGAGGCGGCTGGATCGGGGTGGCGCTGCTGCTCGGCGCATGCGGTAAGAACGCGCCGCCGCCGGTTGTCGCGCCTGCCGCGCTGTCGATCGCGTTGGTTACGGTCGCGCCCGCCGGTGGTATCGAAACGGTGGCGATTGCGGGTACGGTTCGGCTCAAGCGTGAGACGCCGCTCGGCTTTTCGACCCCCGGCAGGATCGCGGCGATTACCGTGCGCGAAGGCGATAAGGTCGCCGCCGGTCAGCAACTCGCCCGCCTCGACGCAACCGGCCTCGACGCTGCGAGCGCGGCCGCGCGCGCCGAAGCGGTGCGCGCCGACGCCGACAGCGCGCGGATGGCGTCGCTGCTCAAAAACGGCTGGGTGACGCGGACGCGGATGGAGAGCGCCGCTGCGTCGGCCGCTGCCGCGCGGTCGCGGGTGACGCAGGCGGGATTCGACGCGCGGCTTGGGCGGATCGTCGCGCCCGCCGCCGGGGTCGTCCTCCGCCGCGCCGCCGAGCCGGGGCAGATCGTTGCGGCGGGGACGCCGATCCTGACGATCGGCGAGGTCGGCAGCGGCTATGTTCTGCGTCTTCCGGTCAGCGACGTCGTGCTCGCCGGGCTGCACCTCGGCCAACCGGCGCAAGTCCTGCTCCCGGCGTTGTCGCAGAGCCCGATCACCGCGACCGTCAGCGAAATTGCTGCGCGCAGCGACGATCGCACTGGGACGTTTCAGGTCGAGCTGCGCCTGTCCGATCGGGCGGGGCTGCGCTCGGGGCTGATCGGGTCGGCGCGGCTGGCGAGTGCATCGGTTCCGACCAGCCCGGTCGCAGTCCCCGCCAGCGCGGTCGTCGGCGCGCGCGCCGACGAAGGGCTGGTCTTCGTCTATCGGCCCGTCACCGGCACCGTCGCCGCGCGGGTCGTTCAGCTGGGCGCGGTCGGCGACAGTACGGTCATGATCACCGGCGGGCTGGCCCCCGGCGAGCGCGTTGCGCGCACCGGCGTCGACCGGCTGCGCGACGGAATGAAAGTCCGCGTCGCCTTATGAGCGCCTGCATCGTGACGACATGGGGCTGATCGACCTCGCGGTTCGCCGCTGGCAGATCACGTTGGTCCTGTTCGCGCTCCTCACCGCGATCGGGGTCAGTGCGTTCCTCGGCATTCCACGCTCGGTCGATCCGCACTTCACCGGCCCCAACGTCCTGATCGTCGTCACGCAACCGGGGGCTGAGCCCGCCGATATGGAGCAGGCCGTCGCCCGCCCGATCGAGGATGTCGTCCAGGGCCTCGACCACCTCGTTCATGTTTTTTCGAGTTCGAGCGATAGCTCGGCCGTCATCGCCGCCGAGTTCGACTGGGAAAGCGACCCCGACAAGCACTACGACGATGTCGTCCGTGAAGTGAACGCGATCCGCAGCCAGTTACCCGCATCGGTGACGCGGATCGAGTTTCGCAAGTTCCGCACGACCGAGGCGGCGGTGCTTCAACTCGCGCTCGTCAGCGATACGGCGTCGTATCGGCGGCTGGAGAAGCTGGCCAAGGACCTGCGCGAGCGGCTCAACCAGGTCGGCGGAGTGCGGCGGACGCAGGTCTGGGGCATTCCGACGCCCGAACTTCGTGTCGCCGTCGACAGCGGGCGGCTGGCGCAGCTCGGCCTGCCCGTCGCCAGTGTCACCGACGCGCTCAGAAACGGCGGCACCGACCTGCCGCCGGGCGCGGTCCAGTCGGGCGATGCGCGCGTCAATGTCGAGGCCGGCGGGGCGTTTCGCTCGGTCGCCGAGGTCGCCGCCGTGCCCGTGCGCGCCGACACGGGCCGCGTGATCCGCGTTGGCGACATCGCACAGGTCGGCTGGAACTACGAGGAGCAGCCGTATGTCACGCGCTACAACGGCCATCGCGCAGTGTTCGTCACCCTGACGCAAAAGGACAATCTCAATGTCCTCGACATCGAAAAGGCGGCGCTCGCTGTCGTCACAGCCTATCGTGCCGAACTGCCGCCCGACGTCCGGCTCGAAGTCGGCTTCGACCAGAGCCACGATATCTCGACCAAGCTGTCGTACCTCACGCGCGATTTCGGTATTGCGCTCGCGCTGGTGCTGTTGACGTTACTGCCGCTCGGCCTGCGCGCGAGCCTCGTCGTCATGGTGTCGGTGCCGCTCAGTCTGGCGATCGGCTGCGCGGTGCTCGCATTTTCGGGCTTCACCCTCAACCAGCTGTCGATCAGCGGCTTCATCATCGCGTTGGGGCTGCTCGTCGACGATTCGATCGTCGTGGTCGAGAATATCGCGCGACGCCTGCGCGAGGGCGAGGACCGCGAGACGGCGGCGATCAACGGCACGCGCCAGATCGCGGTCGCGGTGCTCGGCTGCACTGGGGTGCTTCTGCTCGCCTTCCTGCCGCTCGCGTTCCTGCCGGAGGGGTCGGGCAAGTTCATCCGCTCGCTCCCCGTCGCGGTGTTCGGCACCGTCGCGGGGTCGCTGCTCGTGTCGCTGACGATCGTCCCCTTCCTCGCGAGCCGCTTCCTGTCGCCGGCCAGCGGCGACCACGGCAACCGGGCTTTGCAGGCGATTCAGGGGGGCATCCACCGTTTCTACGCGCCCGCGCTGCACTGGTCGCTGACGCATCCGTGGAAGGCGCTGATCGCTGCTTTGACATTGTGCGCGGCGTCGTTCGGCCTCGTCCCGTTCATCGGCACCAGCCTGTTTCCGGCCGCCGAGACGCCGTATTTCCTCGTCGAGATCCGCGCCCCCGATGGCACCGCGATGGTCCGCACCGACCGCGCCGTCCGCTTCGTCGAGGCCGAGTTGCGCCGTGAACCGGCGGTCAGGAACATCATGGGCAACGTCGGCCAGTCGAACCCGATCATCTATTACAACCAGCAGGCGTACATCGCCGGGACAAACCTTGGCGCGGTATTCGCCGTCATGGACCGCTGGGACCCGGCGACCGGGCCCGCATTGATCGCGCGGCTGCGGGCGCGCTTCGACGCCAACCCCGAGGCGCAGATCACGATTAAACAGTTCCAGAACGGTCCTCCGGTCAACGCCGCCATCGTCGCCAAGCTAGGGGGTCCCGATCTCGGTGTCCTGAAGACGCTATCGCTCGAGATCGAAAAGATCATGCGCGCCGTTCCGGGCACCCGGGATGTGTCGAACCCAATTTCAGTCGACCGCCCGCGTCTCGATCTCAACGTCGATGCCGACAAGGCGGCATTGCTCGGGATCGCGCCGGGCGTTGTCCGCCGCTCGGTCCGGCTCGCGCTCGTCGGCGAGACGGCGGGGCGCTTCCGCGACGTTGAGGGCGACAGCTACAACGTCGTCGTCCGCCTGCCGCTTGCCGGGGTGCAGCCGGTGTCGGTGCTCAACCAAATCTATATCCCGTCGACCAATGGCGGCACGGTGCCGTTGCCGCAGATCGCATCGCCGCGACTCGGCAGCGCGCCGCCGCGGATCGAGCGTGATTACCAGTCGCGGCAGATCGAAGTGTCCGCCGACGTTCAGCCGGGCTTCCTCACCGCCAAGGTGAACGCCGCCGTGTTCGATGCGCTGGGCAAGATGAAGCTGCCGCCGGGGTATCGCTTCGGCGTCGGCGGCGAGGCCGAGCAGGTGACCAAAAGCTTCGGCGGACTGGGGCCGATCATCGCGGTCGCGGTGTTCGGGATTCTCGGCGTCCTCGTCATCGAATTCGGGCGCTTCCGCGAGGTCGTCGTCGTCGCCGGCGTCATTCCGCTCGGCATCTTCGGTGGCATCGTCGCGCTGTTCGTGACGGGCAACTCGCTCAGCTTCACGGCCGTCATCGGTTTCATCGCGTTGATCGGGATCGAGATCAAGAATTCGATCCTGCTCGTCGACTTCACCACGCAGTTGCGCGCGGGCGGCATGGGACTTCGCGATGCGATAGAGCGCGCGGGCGAGGTTCGCTTCCTCCCCGTCCTGCTGACGAGCGTTACGGCGGTTGGCGGGCTGCTGCCGCTCGCGCTGTCGGGGTCTGGGCTATACGGGCCGCTCGCGTGGGTCATCATCGGCGGGCTGATCAGCTCGACCTTCCTGTCGCGCGTGGTGACGCCGGTGATGTACCTGCTGATCGTCCGCGGTACGGTGCGCGAACCCGACGCCGTCCCCGCTTAGACGATCCGCCCCGCGTCGATGCGGACGATCCGCGTCGCCAGCCGATCCGCCTCGGAAACTTCGTGGGTGACGAGGATCACCGGCAGCGCCGTCGCGGCGAACAGCGCGGCAAGCGTGGCGATCAAGTCGCCGCGCGCCTCGCCGTCGAGGCCCGCGAGCGGCTCGTCGAGGAGCAGCAGGCGCGGCTGCCCCAACAATGCCCGCGCGATCGCCGCTCGCCGCGCCTCGCCTCCCGACAGCGTTGCCGGACGGCGGTCGAGCAGGGCGGCAATGCCGGTTCGCGCAATGATGTCGGCGCGGTCGAACGCGCCGATCCTCGCGCGCTGCGTGGCCTCGCCCGAACCCACCGCCCGCTTGGCGCCATAGTCGAGGTTGGCAGCGACCGTCAGATGCGGCAGCAGCGCCGCGCCTTGCGCGACCCAGCCGACGCGGCGACGGTGCGCGGGGACGAAGGTCGTTGCGTCCTGCCACACCGCGTCGCCGACGCACACCGTCCCGGCGTGGCGGTCGAGCCCGGCGATGCCGCGCAACACGCTCGTCTTGCCCGACCCCGACTGTCCGAGCAGCGCGGTGACGCCACTCGCCGAGACGGTGAAGGCGGCGTCGAGGACGAAACTGCCGCGGGTCCCGCGCAACGCCACGTCGATCACGGGCGTAGTCCGAACCGGCGATCGACGAGCAGCAGGCCGAGCAGTGCGACGAAGGCGAACAGCGTCAGCCCGCCCGCCAGAACGTGCGCGACGCCGAACTGCAGGCTTTCGACGAGGCTGTAGATCCGCGTCGACAGCACTTCGGTCCGTCCGGGGATCGCGCCGCCGATCATCAAGACAACGCCGAACTCGCCGACCGTGTGCGCGAAGACGAGGATCGCGGCGGAAATGAACCCGCGTCGCGCAAGCGGGACGGCAACGGTGACGAAGCGATCGAGCGGCCCCGCCCCCGCCGTCGCGGCGAGTTCGAGAGGCGCATCGCCGACGGCTTCGAACGCGGTGCGCAAAGGTTGGACGGCGAACGGCAGCGAATAGAACAGCGAGCCGATCACCAGACCGGTGAAGGTAAAGGCGAGGCTCCGCACCCCGAACGGATGGAGCAATGTCATCAGCGGCGATGCGGGGCCAAGCGCGACGAGGACGTAAAA
>JBBRQR010000100.1:0-9517 GCA_038226115.1 Sphingomonadales bacterium
ATGGCATCCGATGGCTCCCCCCACGGCGATGCCACCGACCGCCACTCGGCATCCGCCAGCGCATCGATCGCGTACAGTCCTGATCCGCCGATGATTCCGATCGTCCACCGCGTCATCGCAGCCTCCGCTTCGTCGTCGCGACCCGGCGGCTCTACCCCAGCAACCGAACGACGTGCGGCATGACCTGATGCATACCCGCGACAATCATCGACCCAGCGACATAGACGATCACGACGAGGCCAATGTACGCAATCCAATGGTGGCGCTCGATGATTCTGGCGATGTAGCCCGCCGCGACTGCCATCAGCGTTACCGACACCGCCAACCCGATAAGCAGAACGGGCGGGTGATCGCGCGCCGCGCCAGCGACCGCGAGTACGTTGTCGAGGCTCATCGACAGGTCGGCGATCGCGACCTGAACGATCGCCTGCATCATCGTTTTGGGCGGTTTTGGCGTCGAATCGACTGCAGCATGGCCCGCCTGACCACGCCGAAGCTCGCGAAACAGCTTCCATGCGACCCACAGCAGGAGCAATCCCCCGGCAAGCGTCAGCCCGACGATCTGGAGCAATTGCGTCGCCAGCAGCGCAAAGCCGATGAGGAACACGAGCGCCATCGCGACGCCGATCGACAGCACCCGCTTGCGCTGGGCCGGGGGCAGACCGGCGGCGAGGGTGCCGAGGATGACGACATTGTCCCCCGCCAGCATCAGATCGATCATCAATACCTGACCGAGGGCGGACAGGCCCCCTGGCGTCAGGATCTCGGCAAAGTTCAATGGCGACATCGAAACCGTCTAGCCGCCTCCGCGTAATGCAGCAAAGGGATTTGCGCGCGCTTTGTCTGCGGCAGCAATCGCCGCGGCTTCGGCTTCGGAGATAACAAAGCATGCAGCGGCCTCGCGGGCCTCGACCGAGGCGCGGGGATAGGGATCGAGCGCGAGACCGAGCGACTGCGCCATGGCCTCGCCAAGGTCGAGCGCGTCGCCATCAAGCGGAAGTATGTCGAGGTCGGTCCCCGCCAGTTCGATCTCATCTTCGCCAGACGTAGCAGCATCGCTGAAACGCAGGTCGACCGGTTCGGTCAGCGCAAAGGCCACAGGCTCTGCCGATACGATACACGCCTGCGCGCCGCCCGCCGTTAGTGTCCCCGTCACGCGGATGCCGCCACTGTCGCGGACGATGCTCAGATCTGCCACCAGCTCCGTGAGCTCGAGGATATCGAACCGCGTGGCCAGCGCGGCGCATTCGGCGTCGTTCGCGACGACGCGCTCGCGACGAAAAACGATGCCGACCTCGCTGGCACGAACGATCCGCGACAGTTCGGGGGTCACAGCCGACCCGCGTCGAGATCGGAACGCGGAAGCGCCCCGATCCGCGCAACGAGCGATCGCACGCGCCGCGCCGACCAGTCGACCGCTGCCGGATCGACATCGGCCCCGCGATACAGGTTGCGCGTCAGCGCCCCGCCAAGATCTTCACCGCCGGCAAGCGCATCGCGATACGCCCCCAACCGTCCGCCAAGGGCCGAAACCATTCGCCCGACCTGTTTGCCCACGGTCGGATCGCCGATACCGAGTTCGCGGAGCGATCCGTCCATGTCGGCGATGAAGCGCTCGGTCAGGTCGGCTGAGAACTGCCGCGCTCCAGCGTCATCGCCTTCATTCTCGAGGCGCAGCAAGATCAGGGCAAGAACCAGCGCGACTGCATCGAACCGGCCATCGACGGTGTCAGGCACGCTTCCGGAGGTATACCAATCGGGTTGGCGCGCCTCGACAACGATCGCTCGGTACAGCGCGTCGCCGGGCAAAGCCGGGGTTGGGCGGAGCAGTCGGGCGAGGAAGGACATGGCAGCCTTGTCGAAATGGTCGGTTATCGCATATTGAGATGATTGCCCGTCGGCGCAACGTCCGGGCGCAGGAGTGCCTATGCGTCCCTTTCACCTCTTCGCAGTTACCGCCCTTTTGGTCGCTGGCGGCTGCTCGACGATCCGCCAGAACCAGGGCTATATCATCGATGGGCCGTTGCTCGCTGCGATCCAGCCAGGAGTCGATAACAAGAACTCGGTTGAAAAGACGCTTGGGCGTCCGACATTTGCCGGTCAGTTCAATGGCAACGACTGGTATTATGTCTCGCGCAACACGCGCCAGATCGCTTTTCTGCAGCCCAAGGCGATCAGCCAGTCGATCACTAAGATCAGCTTCGACGCGAAGGGAAACGTCGCCAAGGTCGAAACGCGCGGCCTCGAGCAGGTCGCCAACATTCACCCGGTGCGCGACAAGACTCCGACATTAGGTCGCAATAGCGGGCTGCTCGAAGATATCTTCGGCGGCGTTGGCGCGCTCGGCTCGGGAACGCAGACAAACGATTCGGCGGGTGGAACACGGACTGGCCGCGACGGGCCGAAATAGGCGCCGCAGAATAATCGATATTCGTAGTTAATCAGCCCAGCAGTCAAACTTATTTCGACTGATCGACGAACTGACGATCGGTATGGATCTAGGGCCCCGACGCTTCAGGTTTTTGATTGCGGGACCGATTGATTGATTAACAGCATTCGAGAACCCGCATTCAATAGCTGCCATACAGAAACGCCACACCGCAAGCGGTAGACCGCCAGCCGTCACACGGCTGGCGGTCAGCAGCACGAAGCTCCGTTAGAACTTGTAGCGGACACTCCCACCATAAAAGCGTGGCGGGCTTGGGTAAGCCGATAGTGTGCCCGACTGCGCGACGCCGGGGAAGATAACCGGGTTATACTTGGGCTCGGTCAAGTTGCGGCCCCAGATCGACACTTCGAGACCCTTGTATATTTCAACGGCAATCGAGGCATTGAGGGTTTCGGGTTGTGCCTTGAACCGAAGGCCCTGTGCGATGACATAGGCGCTCGAGTAGTCGTAATCGATGTGGAAGATAGCCTTCACGTCGTTAACGATCGGATGGGTATAGGTCACGCCGACAGCGAGGGAATATTCGGACTGACCGCTCGGCCGCAGGCCGGTAAGGTTCGTCGGAACGACGCTGTTGGTGGCGGGGTTGAACGCGGAGCCGCCGGTAAACAAGTCGTACTTCGGGTCGAGGTAGGTCAGCGACCCGGTGACGTTCAGGTTCCGGATCGGCGTCACGCTAAAGTCGAGCTCCGCACCTTTGGTCGACTGTTTCTCGGCATTGCCGAGAACGAAGCCAGTGCCCTGGAAGATGTTGCTCTGGAACCCTTTCAGAATCTGATTGAAGATCGCGATATTGAAGCCGAAGCCAACGAAATCACCCTTCAGGCCGATTTCGTAGACCTGAGCATCCTCGGGCCCAGCATAACGCGTGCCCACCGTCAGGTTGTTAAGTGCGAGTCCAGCGGTGCGGATAGCAGAGGGAGCCGGTACCGGAACCTGTGCAGGCGAACCCGGGATGAAGTCGCTCGCGAAGGGACGGCTATCAGTCGACAGGTTGAACGAGCTGGCCTTGAAGCCGGTTGCGTAAGTTGCGTAAGCATTCAGATGGCGGTTGAGCTTGTACGCAAGGCGGATCGTGTAAGAGAAATTATTGTCCCTGGTCTTGCCGCTTTCGACAGCATTAGGGAAGTTAAGGAATTGCGGAAGGAACTGCAGGGGTTTTAGACCAAGGAAAGGATTGCAGAATCCGGCGGGCAATGTGTTCGGCGTCGGGCACGGCGTAGTCCGTGGAAAGATCGTACCGCTGGGAAGTGGGATTGAGCCTGGAATGCCGGCGTTGGCGCCGGTCTGGACCAAATCAATCCGTGAGAAGTTATCGGTTGAGATGTTATCCGTCGAGACGCGCTTATGATCGACCGTGTAGTTACCGCCGAGGGTCAGCGTCAGCCCGTCGAGAATTTTGAAGTCCACGTTCCCGAAGATCGAGTAAGCATCGTCGTGATATTTATACTTTTCGAAGCGACCTTGACCCTGCGAGCCGAAAGCACCAGCCGGTAGGCCAGGGTTGAGTGCCCGCAGAGTCGGTTCGAGACCGGTATACGCTCCACCGCTCAACAAATTCGCGTAACCAGCAAAATCTTTGCCAAAGGTCAATTGCGTCTGATTGTTGATGTCTTCGTTGAAATAATAACCACCGACGAGGAAGTTAAGTCGCCCTTCGAAGTCCGAAGCAATACGGACCTCCTGGGTATAGGTGTTGATTGCGGTGTGACTCCGGTTATCACCAATCAAATCGGCGCTGGTGAAATCCGAATCCTGATTGGTGAAGCTGCGCAATCCGCGATAGGCGCTGATGCTGGTCAGTGAAAGCGTGTCGGTCAGCGCAGCATCGATCTGCGCTGATACTCCATAGCTGTCGATCTTGTTAGTCGACGGCAGGTTTGCGTAGCTATTGTATGAAAACGGCTGGTTGACATTGATCTGCCCGCCTAGCGCCCGGACCGCGCCGGTCGCCGGGCCGCTGAATAGATTAGCCACGGTGCAGCAAATTTCGTCGATCTTGTCATAATCAGCAATCAGGCGGACCTTGAAATCGGTGCTGGGCTTGAACAGCAACTGTCCACGGACGCCGTAGCGATTACGGTTATTTGATTCCTGATTTAGGTTAACATAGTGAGCGTAGCCGTCGCGCCGGTTGTAGTTAGCGGCAAGGCTGAAAGCGAGTTGCTCGGTAATTGCGCCGGTCACTGCGCCCTTGACGACCACTGCATTGTAGTTGCCGTACGATGCTTCGACATTGCCACCAAACTTGAATTTCGGCTCGGCAGTGATGATGCTGATGATCCCTGCCGAAGCGTTCTTGCCGAATAGAGTCGATTGGGGACCACGCAGAACCTCGACGCGGTCGATGTTGGGGAGATCGCTAATCTGCGCGCCCGAACGCGACCGATACACGCCGTCGATGAAGACACCGACCGACGGCTCGATCCCCGCATTATTCGCACCGTTGCCGAAGCCGCGGATGATGAAGTTGGTGTTGGCCGAGCTCTGCAACTGGCCCACCTTCAGCGATGGCACGAGCGTTTGCAGATCGAGGAGATCGCGAATCTGCGAGCGCTGGATCGAATCCGCTGTTGCGACCGCCACCGAAATCGGCGTGTCCTGTAGCGTCTGCGCACGCTTCGATGCGGTCACGATGATCTCAGAGGTATCGTTATCGAGAGCCGCCGCCTGGACTTGCGGTGCGGTCGTCTGCGCCGCTGCCTGCGCCCAAGCCGCCTGTGCCGTAACCAGCGCCGTCACCGACAAGCCGACTAGATAGGTTGCTCGCATCATATCCCCCCTCGTCCGGCGCCGTGTTCCAGGATGATCCTCCCGGCTGCACGCCCCGATACGAAGCGTCGTCTGTGCGACAATTTGGATAATCGGTCAATCGCGTTGCGGCGAATGGGCCGTTGTCATACCCCCCGAATTGAAGCGCAATTATCCAGAGTGGAAGCCGCTGGACCTGCTGCGAAGAAGTTTGATCTCGAACGACGAAAATCACTTGGCGAGGACGCCGCCATCGACGGGGATCAACGCGCCAGTCATAAAGCCTGCCTGATCGCTGACTAGAAATGCCAAAACATCGGCAATTTCCTCGGGCTTGCCGTAGCGGCCCAATGGAATGCCTTGCGACAGACCCGGGCGCGCAGCTGCAGGATTATCGGGTGAATATCTGCGTTCAACCTGAAACATCATTTCGGTTTCGGCGGGGCACGGGCAGATTGCCAATACGCGCACGCCAAATTTCGCCAGCGTCGTAGCCGCTGCCTTGGTCATGCCGTTTACCGCGAACTTGCTGGTCACATAAGCGAATATCGCGCCGGTGCCGCCGCCGAAGCCTGATACGGACGAAACATTGACGATGACGCCTTTGCCTTGAGTCTGCATGACCCGGCCGACGTGCTGCATCCCCAGAAACACACCGCGAACGTTTACCGCGATAACGCCGTCGAACTGGTCGGGTGGAGTGTCGAGCACGTTTTCGAAGCCGCCCGAGATACCGGCGTTGTTGAACAGGATATCGATCCTGCCGTTTAGCGCGAGTGCCGTGTCAACCGCACTCGCCCAGTCGCTTTCGCGGGCGACGTCGCCACGATAGCCAATCACTTGGGCAGTTCCCGTCGCGGCTAATAGTGCCGCCGACAAATCAGCATCCTTTTGATCGAAAGCCAGTACGCTCGCACCATCGGCGACAAGGCGACGAAGTGCTGCCAGCCCGATCCCACGCGCCGCCCCCGTGACGATGGCGACGCGACCGGCGAGCGGTTTGAGCGATTGGGTCATATCGAGCCATCCTTCAT
Organism: Sphingomonadales bacterium; assembly: GCA_038226115.1. Taxonomy (GTDB): domain Bacteria; phylum Pseudomonadota; class Alphaproteobacteria; order Sphingomonadales; family Sphingomonadaceae; genus Polymorphobacter_B. Next base: position 6,235 of record JBBRQR010000100.1, read on the forward strand.
GGTTTCAGCGGTGCTTCGAGGAAGCGGGCGATAATCGCAGCACATTGATCGGGATCGTCGCGATGCGGCAGGTGGCCGGCGTCGGGTAGCGACGCAATCGCTATACGATCGCAGTATGCGCCAATCCGCTCGGGCATTGCCGCGACAAACACCGTATCGCGCATTCCCCAAATCATCTGCACCGGGACCGTGACACGGTAGTCCTGCCCGTCGGTCCAACGCTTCGTCGGCGCAGCAACGTCAATACGAGGGACGTCGATGGGTGCGGCGCGGTACCAGTCGAGCATCGCGGTCCACACTCCCGGACGCGACCATGCCGCACAATAGCCGCCCACCTCAGCGTCGGTCAGCGTGCCGTCGGCGACCGCTCCGCTCAGGAATCGCGCGATCAGAGCCTTGATCGGGGCTTTGCCAAGCGCGGCGTCGGCCTCCGCTGAACGAAGAAACGTGAAATATTGGGAGGCGGTACGCTGGTCTGGATCATCCCAGATCATGTCTTGCAGAACGAATGGATGCGCCGTGTTCAAACCGATCAGGTGACTGACACGATCAGGGCGGCGCAGCGCCAGCCAGAAGCCGAGAACGCCGCCCCAGTCGCTGCCGACGATAGCGCAAGTCTCCAGCCCCAGCGCATCCAACAACCCGACGATATCGGCGATCAGAAGCTCCGGGCGGTAGGCGTCACACCCGACAGGTCGGTCGGTCAGGTTGTAGCCACGAAGGTCAGGCGCGATGACACGATACTGGCGTGCGAGCCGCTCGATCAGCGGCAGCCAGCTACCGGAATAATCGGGAAACCCATGCAGCAAGACGATAGGCTTCCCTTCGCCCGACTCGAGATAGTGCATCTGAAGCCCGTTGGTCGCGACCCACTGTGATGTGATCGGTGGCGATTCAGCGGATGACTGCCCGCGCATCGCTTGGCTATGCCGACCCGTCCGGCAGATCATAATACGCCGACCGCGCCTGCCGTAATAAGCGCGCATCGCCCATAGAATTGAGCGTCGCGATCGTGGGCATATCGCTTTCATTTAGTTCGAGAAGTTCGAAGGCGTTGCCGTCGGGATCGCGGCAGAAGGCGACGCGGGCATTGCCGAATTCGCCGACCGGTGCGTGTAATTCAACCCCGGCATCGCGCAAGCGATCCACATCGCCGTCGATATCGTCCGTTTCGAAACAGATATGGCTCCACCCCGGGTCGGTCATCACACGGCGCGAGACCGCTACGGTCGGCGGTGCGAGATACTGCCAGAATTCCAGCTCGGCATTCCCGGTGCGCAGCCACGCTCCGTGAAAACGCGCATCTCCAAGCCCGCTGACAACATCAAATTTATGATCTGGTCCGAAGGTGCCGCGCCGATGCACTGGCGATCCGGTGATCATCGCGTAGAAATCGCTCAGCCGGTCGATATCCGGCGTGACAATGGCGGTGTGTGCATACCAGGCGCGAGCGACCTCCGGCTGCCATGGCACGCCCTCTATCTCGATGACATTCTCTTCGAGATCGCGGACGTAGGCATAGAGATTGCCCGTGCCGAGGCCGGAAAGCGGCGCATGTGCTTTTGCCCCTTGCGCGACCATTCGATCGAACAAGATGTCATTCATTCCGCCCTGAAGACAGATGTGGCGGATCCCGGCATCGAAAATCTCGGACCTCAGCGTAGCCTTGCCGTTGTTGGCAGCAAATTCGAAAAGTTCGACGCATCCCAGGGTGCCTTGCATTAGCACAGCGCGCCCGGTCGCATCCGTAACCTGCAGCAATGCTCGGTTGGCCGGAGTGTCGGCCACATCGAAGCTGCTCACGGCTTGGAAATCCGCACCATTAGTGAAAAAACCGATGCTCGCGTCGAGATTGCGGACGACCAAGCCGGTATGATGGATGCCTGTGATCACTGGTCGGCTGCCGCCAGCGCCTCACCGTTCGCCGCCGCGATCCGTGCGTCGATCTCGTCACGGATTACGCGATGGTGAGCCGAGGTCAGCGCATATCCCCACACCATCGCCGCCGCGATCAACACAAAGGTCGCCGGAATCACACTGTAACTAATCCTAAGCGTAAGAAGCGGCATCGGCAGCGTTTCCCCGACCGAACGATAGTTGGCCGCGCCTAGAATCAGCAGCGGCAGGCCAGCGCCGAGTGCCAATCCGATCTTCTGGACCATCGCAATCGCGGCAAAGAATATTCCTTGCTGGCGATCAAGCGTCTTGGCGGTATCGACGTCGACGGTGTCTGCAACCATCGCACTCGGTAGCATCAGCAGCGCGCCGTAGCATGACCCTTTAAGGACGAAGAGCGCGGTGAAAATGGTCGTCTGGCCATGTCCCACGAAAAACATGGCGGCATCGGCCACGGCCACAATCACGAGCGCCGTACAAAGAGAACGATGCTTTTCGATCCGCCGCGCGAGCCATGTCCAGACCGGCACCCCGGCGAGGGCGGCCATAAAATAAAAGAAGTAGATGATGCCGACGTTGGCAACGCCAACGATGTCGCGCGCAAAAAATACGGTAATCGACTGGCGAAACACCTCGCCGATGGTGGCAATCAGGACAACAAAAGTTATCCGTACGAAGGATTTGTTGGATGCCAGAGTTTTAAGCGTCGCGACAAGATTGAACGGAGCTTTTGTCTTCGGAGCCGGCGGTTCAGGGACAAGGAAGAAGACAATTGCCGCGCAGATCGGCATCGCGAGCAAAATAAAATGGCTCATAGCGGCCATTACGTCGGCACTGGTCGCCCCCTTCTGCGAAAGGACATAACTCGGAATTAGCGTTGACACGATCAGGCCAAGAATACCGAAAAATTGCCCGACCGAACTAATGCGCGTCCGCAAATGGTAATCCGATGACAGTTCGGCTGCCCACGCATAGACTGGCAGCAGAATGAGCGTGTACCCAAAATAGACCAGCGAAAGCGCGGCGAAGAAATAGACGATTCCGACTCCGTAATTCGGCTGAAATAGCAGTCGGACACCCGCCATCATCGCCACCGTGCCAAGGATCAGCCAGACCCGCCGTCGGCCGATCCGTGGACGCCAGCGATCCGTCAGAATACCGATGATCGGATCAACGATGAAATCGGATAGGCGCGCGAGAATGAGGGCAGTACCGATCAGTTGCAGACTTAGACCAAGCTGCCCGCCGTAAAGCGGCGCCAGATAGATGGCGACGGGCAAGGCGATCGCGCCCAGCGGTAGTTGAACGGTACCGAAGGCGATGATTTGGCCGATACCGACCCGCTGATCAGTCATTCGCTTCTCCCGCCTGTTCTCAGTACCTTAGC
>JBBRQR010000101.1:0-9306 GCA_038226115.1 Sphingomonadales bacterium
ACGTCGGCCCATGCCGCCTGCCGCTGATCGGCAAGTTGCCCGGTGATGTCGTCGAAGGTCAGGACATAGCTGCGCGCACCGCTGCGTTCGGCAGCGATCGCAACAGCGAGCGTTTGGGTATCGGCCCCGCGGACGATTTCGATTTGAGCGCTTGCGACGCCGCGCGCTGCCGCCTCGTCGAGCAAGGCGGCGAGTTCAGGGACGGCGTCGGCGAGCCTGCGTCCGGCGAGATTATCCTCGGTTGTCTGCAGAAGGACAGCGGCGCTGTGATTGGCAAGGCGGATGATCCCGGCATCATCGATCGACACGACGCCAGCGGACACGCCCGACAGCACCGCTTCGGTGAACTGACGTCGCGCGTCGAGTTGCGTGTTCGCCGTGACCAGCGCGGTCTGCTGCGCCTTCAACTGCCCGGTCATGCGGTTGAACGCGCGGCCAAGCGAGCCGATCTCGTCGGGAGCGCCCTTGACCGCAACCTGTGCGTCGAGATCGCCGGCGCCGACCCGCGCGGCCGCGTCGGCGAGGCGAGCAATCGGTTTGACCAGCGCATTCGCCAGCCACAGCGCGAAGCCGACAGCAGCGGCGAGGATGAGCAGCGAGACGACGACAAGGAGGGCGTTGAAGCGCAGCTGGACCCCGCGACTTCGCGCGAGCAAGGAGCGATAGTCGGCGAGAGATTTCTTCGTCCCGTTGACCTGCGCGAGCACGCGCGGATCGACCGACGAACTGACATAGAGATAATGGTCGGTGTCGATGCGGATGACGGCCTCGATCCGGTCGGCCGCCTGCGCAATCAGGCGAACCTCGCCGGCGCGGGCATGGGCGATATCCTGCGGCTGGAGGCGGACGGCATAGGGTTTGCCGATGAAGCCGATCGCCAGCGTCTTGTACGTCGTGCCGGTCGGCGTGAACACCGTCCCCGCATTCAGGTGCCGCCCCTGAAGCTGATAGATCAGGCCTTCCCCGAAGTCGCGCGAGCCATAGCCAAACTTCCGACCGTAATCACCCATGTCGCCCGCCATCTTGGGCACGTCGGCGATCATCCGCGCGCTTTGTTCGGCAACGTAGGAGTTGGCGATCTTGTCGGCGTTCTCGAACACCGCCTTCGCCTTGTCGCTGAACCAGAATTGGACACCGTATTGGAACAGCAGCGAGGCGAAGACGACGACGAGCAATGTCGGCACCGCCGCGACCGTCGCGAACAGCGCGACCAGCCTAACGTGCAGCCGCGCCCCCGCCGTGCCGCGCTTGCGTGCCGTCAGCAGCAGTGTGATCCGCCGCGCGATGAGGACAATCAGCGCCATCAGCGGTAACAGATTGGCGACAAGGATGAGCGTAACCAGCGGCGGCGAATACCCCGCCGCCGGCGCGTGCCGCCCGGTCAGTATCGCATAGCTTGAAACGCTGAAGATGACGACGAGCGCGCCGATGGCAAGTTCGAGGCGCGGGTAAAGATCGACCCGCGAGACCCAGCGATTGAACCGGCGGCGCAGCGAGCGCCAGCGGCGGGATTGGGGATGACGCGGTGCGACCATTACGCTGACGTTACGCGGATTGCGTGGCAAAAGGAACACACACGTTGCCGCAATGCGACGGGCTGTGCGTGGGGCTCGCTGATCTACCCACGGGTAAATTCGACACCGCGGTCGAGTAGCTTCTTGCGGAGGGTGTTGCGGTTGATCCCGAGCAGCCGGGCGGCGCGGATCTGGTTGCCGCCAGTCGCCGCAAGGCTGAGCTGGAGTAATGGCCGCTCGATGTCGGCCAGCACCCGATCGTACCAGCCATCGGGCGGCAGGTCGTCGCCGAAGCCGCCGAGATACGCTGCCAGATGCCCTTCGACCGCGCCGCTGAGGTCGGTCGCGATGGCACCTTGCACGGGCGGCGCGGCAATACGGTCGAGCCCCCCACGCACCGCACTGCCGTCGATCGTATCGCCGCGGGTCAGCGCCGCCAGCCGCCGCATCAAATTTTCGAGCTCGCGGACGTTTCCCGGCCAGTCATGTCCGATGATCGCCTCGATGGCACTCTGGTCGAGCATTTTGCGCGGCAGCCCCTCAGCGGCGGCGCGGTCGAGGAAATGGCGGGCCAGCGCGGGAATGTCGTCGGTGCGCGCACGGAGCGGCGGCAGGCGGAGCGGCACGACGTTGAGGCGGTAATACAGGTCTTCACGGAAGCGTCCGGCATCGATCAGGCGCCGGAGGTCCTGGTTGGTCGCGGCGATGATGCGGACATCGGCGCGCTGAACCCGCGCCCCGCCGACCGCCGTAAACTCACCCGACTGGAGGACACGAAGCAGCCGGGTCTGCGCGTCGAGCGGCATGTCGCCGATCTCATCGAGGAACAATGTCCCCGCCTCCGCCTGTTCAAAGCGACCCGATGCGCGCGCCGCCGCACCGGTAAATGCTCCGCGCTCATGGCCGAACAGTTCGGACTCGATAAGTTCGCGCGGGATCGCCGCCATGTTGACCGCGATAAACGGCGCGGCGCGGCGCGGCCCGAGATCGTGAACCGCGCGCGCGACGAGTTCCTTGCCCGTTCCCGATTCGCCGAGAATCATCACGGTAAGGGTCGTCGGCACGACGCGCGCGATCGTGCGGAAAACGTCCTGCATCGCCGCCGATCGCCCGATCAACGGCAGGTCGTCGCCAAATACTGGAGCGGACACGTCAGCGGTCGTCGCGTTGGCGTCGACCGCGCTGGCGACGGCGCGGACAAGTTCGTCGAGATCGAATGGCTTTGGCAGGTAATCGAACGCCCCCGCCTCGGTCGCGCGTACCGCCGTCGACAGCGTGTTCTGCGCGCTGACGATGATGACCTTGAGCCCCGGGCGCCGCGCCAGCAATCCCGGCAGGCCGTCGAGGCCGTTGCCATCAGGAAACATCACGTCGCTGATGACGACATCGCCGACACCGTCGTCGATCAGTCGCGCAAGGCCCCCGGCTGTTTCGGTCGCGCGGACTGCGTAACCGGCCCGGGTCAATGCACGGCGGACGACGGTGCGGATTGCGGCGTCATCATCGGCGACGATGATCGTCGGCGCGGTCGCGCTGGCTTCGGCCTCGCTCATGCCGTCGGCAGCAGAACGCGGAGCACGGTGCGCGGCGGATCGCCGACGCGCTCGCACTCGACGACGCCTCCATGGTCACCGACGATCTTGGCGACAAGTGCGAGGCCCAGACCGCCACCCGCGCGCTTCGACGACACGAACGGCTCGAACATATGCCGCGCGACGTCGCCCGGCCCGGCCCCGGTATCGATGACGCACACCTCGAGCGGGAGCGCGACCGACTGCGCCGACCCTTCGGCGGCAACGCGGAACCCGTGACGGTAAGCGGTGGTAAGCGTGATTTCGCCATCCGTCCCGCCCGCCGCCGCAATCGCCTCGGCAGCATTCTTGACGAGGTTGAGGAACACCTGGACGAGCGCGTCGTGGTTGCCTGCGACCAGCGGCAGCGACGGATCGTAGCGCTCGCGGATCGGCACGCCACGAGCAAAGCCACTCAGCGCAACCTGCCGCACATGACCGAGGACAGCGTGAATATTTTCGGCCGCCTTCGGAACGACGCGAGTGTCGGTAAAGCCCTCCATGCGGTCGATCAGCGCGACGATACGATCGACTTCGGTGCGGATCAGCGCGGTCAGTTCGCGGCCCTCGTTGTCGGCGGTCGCGGCAAGCAACTGCGCCGCGCCGCGAATGCCCGACAGCGGGTTCTTGATCTCGTGCGCGAGCATCGCCGCGATACCGATTGCCGACCGCGCCGCATTCTGGTTGCCGCGCTGGCGGTCGACGAGCGCCGGGACCGCACGCGCCTGCAGACTGACCAACGTCCACCCGGGCGCATCGACGAGCGGAGTGATAAAGACGTCGGCGCGCACTGTCTTGCCACCGGCGAGCGCGATCTCGCTGTCATACGCGACCAAGTCGCCGCCCCGTGTCCGTGCGCCCGCAATCAGCGCCGCCAATGGTGGTACCGCCGTGGCGAGGCCGCGTTCGCGTAGCGCCGCCTGACTGGTGTTGAAGAACGCTTCGGCAGCGGCATTGACGATGGCAATGGCACCCACGGCATCGACGACGAGTACCGGGATCGGCAACGCCGCGACAAGATCGAGCGGCGGCAGGCCGTCCGGCTTGGCGCGAACCCGTCGCCGCAGCGGAAAGACGCTCATGCCACCGGCGCGAAAAAAGTCACGCAGCCAGCCGTTCGGGCGCGGCATCGGCGAGCAGCGGCGCGTAGAAGCCGTCGAGCATCGCGAGCACGCGCGCCGGGTCGGCCTCCTGATTGACCGCATTGCGAAACTCCGCAGATCCCGTCAGTCCGCGCGTGTACCAGCCAAGATGCTTCCGCATCAGGTTGACGCCGATGACGCTGCCATAATGGTCGAGCATCGCTGCATAATGTTCGGTAATCACGGCATATTGTTCGGCAAGACTCGGCTCGTCGCGGCGCTGCCCGGTCCGCAGATAGTCGAGCACCTGACCGAGCAGCCACGGGCGGCCATTGGCTCCGCGTCCGATCATCACCGCATCGGCTCCGCTCGCGGCGAGAGCCGTATCGACATCGTCGAGTGAGCAGATATCGCCGTTGACCACGACCGGAACCCGGACCGCATCCTTGACCTGCGCGACGAATCCCCAGTCGGCGTCGCCCTTGTACAATTGGCACCGCGTCCGTCCGTGGACAGCGATCAGCGCGACGCCCAAGTCCTCGGCAATGTGCGCCAATTCCGGCGCGTTGAGGCTGGCATGGTCCCACCCCATCCGCATCTTGACGGTGACCGGGACATCGACCGCCTTGATCGTCGCCGCGATCAGCGCGGTGGCGAGTGGCAGGTCGCGCATCAGCGCCGATCCGGCATGGCCGTTGACGACCTTTTTAACCGGGCAGCCCATATTGATGTCGATGATCGCCGCGCCGCGGTCGGCGTTCAGCTTCGCCGCCTCGGCCATCACGCGCGGTTCGCACCCGGCAAGCTGGAGCGAAACCGGCTCCTCGGCGGCGTCCCACGCGCACTTTTGCAAGCTCTGCCGCGTTTCGCGGACCATCGCCTCGGACGCGATCATCTCGCTGACGGTCAACCCCGCACCGTAACGCTTTACGATCCGGCGAAACGGCAGATCGGTCACCCCGGTCATCGGCGCGAGGATGACGGGGTCGAGCCGGTATGGGCCGACGGCGAGGGGCGGAAGCTGGCGCACGAAGAGATGCCTAGAAATTAGGCATTGCCTTTACCGTCATTGCTGCAACGCGGCAAGCACGCGCTTATTTGACAGGTTTCGGCGCAGGCCCACTCCACGTCCACGCGGCGATCCTCCACGCCTTTGCCTTGCCCGCGAGCGCGAAGGTCATCGTGCCGTTCTCGACCATCGCGATGCCGTTTTGCTTGAACGTATAGTGAGCGGGGACGATGACATAGGCGACGCCCGCTGCGACCTCGGTCCGCGTCGACTTACCGGCGGTGACCTTGCCGTCGCTGATGCCGCGTGGCTTCGCATCCTTGTCATAGTCGGCCGCCCATTGGGTCAGCGCCGTCGGGCCGGTCCAGTAATGTGGGGCGAATTCATCGATGATCGACGTGCCCGTGGGGACGAACTGCTTCGCAGCGGTCTTCATGTCGCCGCCGTTGAACGCAAGCAGGAACGCATCGATCGGTGCCCGCACCGAATTGTCCTGAATCGCGGCGGCGGGCGCAGCAGCGGCAAGTAAAATCGCAGTATGGAGCAAGCGCATCGGTATCCCCCCCAAGTTGACCGGTCGAAGCTGCTCGCGTGCTCGAGCGATGTCAATACACAGCGCAACCTTGCGGCCCGCCGCGGCGCGCGTATAGCGGCGGTCGTGATCGTCCATGCCCTTATCGTCGCCGGCGGGCGCGGTGTCCGCGCGGGCGACGGCGTGCCCAAGCAATATCGCGCCGTCGGCGGCTCGCCGGTCCTGCGCCACGCGGTCGCGGCGTTCGTCAACCACCCGGCGATCGCGGGGGTGCAGGTGGTCATCCACCCCGATGACGCCGCGCTTTATGCGTCCGCCGTCGCGGGCCTCGCCCTGCCCCTGCCGGTCCATGGCGGCGCCACACGGCAGGCGTCGGTCGTCGCGGGGCTGGCTGCCCTGCCCCCGGACGCAACCCACGTCCTGATCCACGACGCCGCCCGCCCGTTCGTCACTGCCGCGATGATCGACCGCGTCGTCGCCGCGCTGACCGACCACGACGGCGCAACCCCGGCGCTGCCCGTCGTCGACTCGCTCCGCAGCGGCGAGGAGAGCGTCGACGGCGAGGTCGACCGGTCGCGCCTCCACCGCGTCCAGACACCACAAGGTTTCCGCCTCGCCCCGATCCTCGCCGCCCACCGCGCGGCGAGCGGCACCGAAAGCGACGATGTTGCCGTCGCGCGTGCCGCCGGGATGACCGTCGCCTTGGTCCCCGGCGATGAGGCGGCGTTCAAATTAACCACCTCCGACGATTTCGCCCGCGCCGAAGCGATGGTAGCGGGGCGCATGGTTTCCCGCTCGGCCTCCGGTTTCGACGTCCACCGCTTCGGGCCCGGCGATCACCTGTGGCTGTGCGGTGTCCGCGTCGCCCACACCCACGGCCTGATCGGCCACAGCGACGCCGACGTCGGCCTCCACGCGCTGACCGACGCGCTGCTCGGCACCATCGGCGCGGGCGACATCGGCACCCACTTCCCGCCGAGCGATCCGCAATGGCGCGGGGCATCGTCCGACCGCTTTCTCGCCCACGCCGGCGCCCTCGTCCGCGAACGCGGCGGCGTCATCGACCACCTCGACCTGACGATCATCGCCGAGGCCCCCAAGGTCGGCCCGCACCGTGCCGCCTTTGTTGCGCGCGTCGCCGAGATCACCGGCTGCACCTCGGTCAGCATCAAGGCGACGACGACCGAGGGCCTCGGCTTTACCGGGCGCGGCGAGGGCATCGCCGCGCAAGCGATCGCCAGCGTGCGCGTGCCATGATGTTCGACGCCGAAATCCTCGACCACGCCGCCCGCGTCATCGATGCGAACCGCGCAGCCGGGTTGACGGTCGTCACCGCCGAATCGTGCACCGGGGGTCTTGTCGCCGCGGCATTGACCGAGATTGTCGGGTCGTCCGATGTTGTCGACCGCGGCTTCGTCACTTACTCGAACGAAGCCAAGATGGAGGCGCTCGGCGTTCATTCGGACCTGATCGAAACCTTCGGCGCGGTGTCGATCGCGGTCGCATGGGCGATGGCACAGGGCGCGCTCAAGCACAGCCACGCCGATGTCGCCGTCGCGATCACCGGCATCGCCGGACCGGGCGGCGGGTCAGCCAAAAAGCCCGTCGGCACCGTTGTCTTCGCGCTCGCGCGTCGCGGCGACCCCGACTGCAAGATCGCCGACACCAAGAGTTACGGCGATCTCGGGCGGAGCGAAATTCGGCGTCAGGCGGTGATCTGCGCGCTTGAACTGCTGATGCCCGCTTTGCCGTAAAGCTCGCCCGCGCGCTTCTCGAAGCTCGCGACCATCCGGCGGAACGCCTCGCCGAAGAACACCCCGGCGAGCTTTTCGAACAGCTTCGACTGAAACTCGAAATCGACCGCGAAGTGGACCGTGCAGCCCCCCGGCGCGGCGGCGAAACGCCAGTCGTTGCGGAGGTATTTGAGCGGCCCTGAGATATACTCGACGTGGAGCGCACCCGGACGGTCCAGCGTGACGCGGCTGGTAAAGCGTTCGCGCACCATCTTGAACCCCACGACCATGTCGGCGACGATGACCCGCCCGTCGTTCGACGTGACGCGCATCGCCTGAACCCACGGCAGGAACTCGGCGTAGCGCCCGATGTCGGCGACCATGTCGAACATCTGCTCGGGGGTATACGGCAGGAAGCGGTCTTCGATGTGGCGCGGCATCAGGCGGCGGCGCCCTGCCCTTCGATCGCCGCCGCCCGCTTGGCGCGCATAACGGCGAAATCGGCCCCGGCGTGATAGCTCGACCGTGTCAACGGCGACGCCGCGACTTGGAGGAACCCCTTGGCGCGGGCGATGGCGGCATAGCTGCGGAACGTGTCGGGCGTGACGAAATCGGTAACCTCGGCGTGGCGCGGCGTCGGCTGGAGATATTGCCCGACGGTCAGGAAATCGACATCGGCCGAGCGCATGTCGTCGAACACCTGGTGCATTTCCTGACGTTCCTCGCCGAGCCCGACCATCAGGCCCGACTTGGTGAAGATCGACGGATCGAGCGTCTTGACCCGGTCGAGCAGGCGCAGCGAATGGAAATAACGCGCGCCCGGACGGATCGTCGGATACAGGCGCGGCACTGTTTCGAGGTTGTGGTTATACACGTCGGGCCGTGCGGCGACGATCGTCTCGACCGCGCGGTCGGCCTTGTTGCGGAAGTCGGGGGTCAGGATCTCGATCGTCGTGTTCGGGGCGTGCCGCCGCAGCGCCTCGATGACCTTGACGAACTGGCCCGCGCCGCCATCGGCAAGATCATCGCGGTCGACGCTGGTAATGACGATATGCTCGAGCCCCAACGCCCCTGCCGCTTCGGCGACGTGCGCCGGTTCGAGCGCGTCGACCGGCCCCGGCATGCCCGTCTTGACGTTGCAAAACGCGCACGCGCGGGTGCAGGTGTCGCCAAGGATCATCACCGTCGCGTGCTTCTGCGTCCAGCATTCACCGATGTTCGGGCACGCCGCCTCCTCGCACACCGTCGTCAGGCCGAGGCGACGCATCAGTTTGCGCGTCTCGGCAAACGCGGGCGACGTCGGCGCGCGGACGCGGAGCCAATCGGGTTTGCGGACGCGGGCGGGCGGAACAGCGAGCGGCTGGGTCATGGGGACCAGATAGGCCGCTCGACCGGCAATGCCAACGCCCGTTGAGGCGTGGGTCAGTTTGACACTCGGCGGATGGCCATGCGGACGATCAGGTTTAGCCGATCGAAACACTATCGGGCGGTGACGTCACTTGACCTTTGGCAGCATCGCACTGCCGCGCTTCCACGCGGGCTTCGCCGGTTGGTCGGCAACGCGGGCGACGAGCGCGTAAAAGAAGCGGTTGAAATCGGCCGCCGCCTTCCAGTCGATCGGCTGGGCGAGGTCATCCTGCGGACGGTGATACCCGGTCTGATACCAACGGCGATAGACGCGCTCGCTGTCGCTGCCGGGGCGATAGCCAAAGACGAACGCCGTTGCCGGGATGCCCGCCTCCAGAAACGGCCAGTGATCGGCGCGGCGCAACAGGTTGCGCTCGGGCTCGGGGTCGTTCTGCGTCGTGATCCCCATGCCCGCCGTCACAGCGCGGACGTCGTCGCCGAGCGTCGTGTCGTCGAGC
>JBBRQR010000102.1:0-9302 GCA_038226115.1 Sphingomonadales bacterium
CGACGAGCGCCACCAGAAAGATCCCGAGTGCGATATTCCGCGACCGGCGGCGGCGATTAAACTCGGCCGTCTGCTCTGGGGTCCAGTCGACGTTCATACCAGCACCACATGATCGACGACAAGCGCGGCGAAGATCAGGAATAGATAAAGCAACGAGTATTTGAACAGCGCCTTTTCCGGGCCCATCGCGCTGGCGAGGGTCGCGGTATTGCGCGCGACGGCGATGGCGCGGAGGATGAAGATTGCGCCTGTGACGACAGCCGTGGCGCCATAAATCCATCCGGTCAGACCGAGCAGCGACGGCAACAGCGTCACCGGCACCAGAACCAACGTATAGACCATAATCTGCCGCCGGGTCGCCGCTTCGCCCGCGACGACGGGGAGCATCGGCACTCCGGCTTTGGCGTAATCGGCCTCCATGAACAGCGCGAGACTCCAGAAATGCGGTGGGGTCCACAGGAAGATGATCGCGAACATCAGCCATGGCAGTGCCGACACATCGCCGGTCACCGCCGCCCAGCCGATCAGCGGCGGAAACGCCCCCGCCGCGCCGCCGATAACGATGTTCTGCGGTGTCGCCCGCTTGAGCCAGACGGTGTAAATGACCGCGTAGAAAAAGATCGACCCCGCGAGAATCGCCGCCGCCAACACGTTGACGCCAAGGCCCATCACCACGACCGAGCCGACCGCGAGTGCGACACCGAAGGCGAGCGCCTCGTGCGGCGCGATCCGTCCGGCGGGAAGCGGACGGTCGGCGGTGCGCTTCATCAAGGCGTCGATGTCGGCCTCATACCATTGGTTGAGCGCGCCGGCTGCTCCGGCCCCGAGCGCGACGCACAGGATCGCGACAAACGCGGTGAACGGGTGGATGTGCCCCGGCGCGGTCCACAACGCGCACGCTGCGGAAAACACGACGAGGCTCATCACGCGCGGCTTCAACAGCGCGAGATAATCGCGCCAGTCGGCGAAGCTGACGCCGACCGGGGCCGTGACAACGTCGCGGACCCGGCTGGTCACGGCAGGCGTGGTGGCACCCATCGACCTACTTGATCACCGGCAGCGTTTCGAACTGGTGGAACGGCGGCGGCGACGGCAGCGTCCACTCGAGCGTCGTCGCGCCTTCGCCCCAATAGTTGGCGCCGACACGCTTGCCCGCGAACAACGACCAGATGACGTTGACGAAGAAGAACACCATGCCGACCGCCATGATCGCATAGCCCCAGCTCGACAATGTGTTGTAGTGCTCGAACTGCGCCGGATAGTCAGGAATGCGGCGCGGCATACCCTGCTGCCCGAGGAAATGCTGCGGGAAGAACAGGACGTTGACGCCGATGAAGAACACCCAGAAGTGCAGCTTGCCAAGGACCTCGTTATACTGACGACCGGTCATCTTGCCGAACCAGTAATAGAAACCGGCAAAGATCGCGAACACCGCACCCAGCGACAGCACATAGTGGAAGTGCGCGACGACGTAATATGTGTTGTGCATGTATGTATCGATGCCGGCGTTCGAGAGGATGACCCCGGTCACGCCACCGACGGTGAACATGATGATGAAGCCGATCGCCCACAGCATCGGCGTCGGGAAGGTCAGCGACCCGCCCCACATCGTCGCAATCCAGCTGAAAATCTTGATGCCGGTCGGGACCGCGATGATCATCGTCGCGGCGGTGAAATACATCTTGGTGTTCACGTCGAGGCCGCTGGTGAACATGTGGTGCGCCCAGACGATGAAGCCGATCAGCCCGATCGCACACATCGCGTAAGCCATGCCGAGATAACCGAACACCGGCTTCTTCGAGAAGGTCGAGATGATCTGGCTGACCATGCCGAAACCGGGCAAGATCAGAATGTAGACTTCGGGATGGCCGAAGAACCAGAACAGGTGCTGGTAAAGGATCGGATCGCCGCCGCCCGCCGGATCGAAGAAGGTCGTACCGAAGTTGCGATCGGTCAGCAGCATTGTGATCGCGCCTGCAAGCACGGGAAGCGACAGCAGCAGCAAGAACGCGGTGACGAGGACCGACCATACGAAGAGCGGCATCTTGTGGAGGGTCATGCCCGGAGCGCGCATGTTGAAGATCGTCGTGATAAAGTTGATCGCGCCAAGGATCGACGACGCACCGGCAAGGTGGAGCGACAGGATTGCCATGTCGACTGCCGGTCCGGGGTGACCGCTCGTGCTGAGCGGTGCGTAAAGCGTCCAGCCGGTGCCAACGCCGTTGAACCCGGCGGGCCCCTCGACGAACATCGACCCCATCAGCAGCAGGAACGACGGGACAAGCAGCCAGAACGAGACGTTGTTCATCCGCGGGAATGCCATGTCGGGGGCGCCGATCATCAGCGGAACGAACCAGTTGCCAAAGCCGCCGATCATCGCGGGCATCACGGTAAAGAATACCATGATCAGACCGTGGGCGGTGATGAAGACGTTCCACAGATGGTACGACGCATCGACGTTGCCCTGGGTGAACCACGTCAGATACTGGATGCCAGGATGCGCGAGTTCGGCGCGCATGATCCCCGAAATCGCGCCGCCGAGCGTTCCGGCGATGATCGCGAAGATCAGATACAGGGTGCCGATATCCTTGTGGTTGGTCGAAAACAACCAACGCTGGGCAAAGCTCAGCTCGACATGATGTTCCGGCTCGGCGTGAGCGAAACCGGCGTCAAAGGCGGAGGTGGCCATATCGAGCCTCTTACTTGGTCGCGACGGGCGCGGGGACGGCGGGAGCCGCTGGCGCAGTTTCGGTCGGAACGGCGGGGGTCACCATCGGTACCGCTACGACAGGCGCAGCTACAGCGGCAACCTTCGGCGCGATGCCATTCTCCTTCTGCTTCGCCGCGACCCACTCGGCAAAGCGTGCCTTGGACACGACCTCGACCGCGATCGGCATAAAGGCGTGCTTGGTGCCGCACAGCTGGAAGCACTGGCCATAATAAACGCCCGGGCGGTCGACCTTGAACCACGTTTCGTTGATGCGACCGGGAACGGCGTCCATCTGGACCCAGAACGCAGGCATTGCCCACGCGTGGATGACATCGGCGGCGGTCGTCAGGACGCGGACGGTGGTTCCGACGGGAACGACGACGCGGTTGTCGACGCCCAGCTTCGCCGGGTCGCCGTGCTTGATCGCGTCGGCGTCGGACAGGATGATGGAGTCGAAGCTGAAGCCACCCTGGTCGGGATATTCATACTCCCAATACCATTGATGCCCCGTCGCCTTGATCGTCAGACCAGCCTTCGGCGGCGAATATTGGTTCGCGAGCAGGCGGAACGAAGGCACCGCGATCCACACGAGGATCAACACCGGCACGACCGTCCAGATCACCTCGACCAACGTATTGTGTGATGTCCGCGATGCGACCGGGTTACGCGCGGCACGGAACCGAAACATGGCGTAGAACAATAAGGCGAACACGACGACGCAGACGGCGAGCATCAGCGGGTCGAGGATCGCCGTCGTCATGTGGCGCGCCTCGACCGCAATCGGCGTCATCGCCGCCTGCAGATCCCAGTCGCCGCTCGGCTGACCGATGCCGGGCGTCGGCATAACGGTCGCAACCGTCGCGGCGGGAACGGCGGTGGTCGTCACCGGCACGACCGGTGCGGCAGCAACCTGCGCGTGGAGCGCGGGGGCGGCGAAGCCCGACATCGTCGCCATCGCCAGCAGCAAAGTGTTAATCGCGCGCATCATATCCCTTATGCGGTCACGGCCCCGGCAACCCGGAGCAACGATGACCGCGCTTATATGCGCGACCACCCGACGCGACAAGCGCGCAACTGCCGCACTGCGGTATCGCCCTTAGGCAGCGAGGTCTGCAAAGGTGCTCGTGCGCTTGGCCATCTGCGCGGCGATCGCTTCGGGCACGTCGCCGCCCTGCAGCATCCCAGCGTTCCACGTAGCGACATAGTCGAGCCCCTGCGCGATGGTAGCGTCGCGCCCGTGGTTGAGAACGGCCTTGATCCCGGTCATCGCCAGCGGCGACTTCGACGCGATTTCGGCGGCAAGGGCGTGGGCGCTCGCGAGTGCAGCGACGTGGTCGGCCTCGACCCGGTTAAGAAAGCCAAAGCGTGCCGCCTCCGCCGCACCGAATCGCCGCCCGGTATAGGCGAGTTCGCGGACGAGACCCTGCGGCAGCAGATGCGGGATACGTTGCAGGGTACCGACGTCGGCGACGATCGCGATATTGATCTCCTGAACGGTAAAGAAGCAATCGGCGGTGCCAACGCGGAGGTCACACGCGGTGACGAGATCGACGCCGCCGCCGATGCAGCCACCCTGGATGCACGCGATTACGGGGACGCGGGCACGGTCGATGCAGGTGAAGGTTTCCTGCAGTGTATGGACGTGGCGGCGGAAGGCTTCGCGCGCGCGTCCCGCGTCGGCTCCGTGCGATGCTGTCGACCCGGCCCAACCGAGGTCGAGCCCGGCGGTGAAATGCTTGCCGGTCGACGCTATGACGACGGCGCGGACAGTTGGGTCGGCGTCGATGGCGGCGAACACCTTGGGCATATCGGTCCAGAATGCGGCGTTCATCGTGTTGAGCTGCGCACCGCGGGTCAGCGTAACAGTCGCCACTCCGTCGGTCACGGCCAGTGACAAAGTCTCCAGTTCCACAGCGTCTCTCCCCAGCGTATAGCTGCGACGATGACCAAGTTCACCGTCAACGGCAATCCCGTCCATTATCTTCTTCCTGCGGAAACGCCGCTATTATGGGCGTTGCGCGACGCGTCGAACCTGACCGGAACGAAGTTCGGCTGCGGCGCGGGGCTGTGCGGCGCGTGTACCGTCCACCTCGACGGCAAGGCAGTCCGGTCGTGCCAGATCGCGATCGGCGACATCGAAGGCAGCCTTGTCACCACGATCGAGGGTCTGTCGCCCGACCGTAGTCACATCGTTCAGGCGGCGTGGATCGCGGGGCAGGTGCCGCAGTGCGGTTATTGCCAGTCGGGCATGATCATGGCGGTCGCGGCGTTATTGAAAGCGACGCCGCACCCGACCGACGACGAGATCGACGCCGGCATTACCAACATTTGCCGTTGTGGTACCTATCCGCGCATCCGCACGGCGATCCACGCCGCCGCCGCCGGAGTGATCGATGCCGCCACCGCCCCGCCGGGAACGTCGCCGTCCGAGGCGGCGCGTCGGGCACCGTCGATGGTCGCCGCCCCCCGCCGCGTCGCCTAACACGGCGGAGCGCAGCGGGGCAGGGCAGTGATCAGCCGACCCTGACCTGCCGCGTCAGAACTTGGCCTTTAGTGACACGAAGTACGTCCGTCCGATCACGTCGTAGGCGGCGGCGTCTGTCGTCAGCGGTGCAGCGCTGACAAAGGGCGGCGCGCGATCGGTCAGGTTGGTCAGCCCAGCACCGATCGTGAACTGGCGGTTGATGACATAGTGCGCGTCGATGTCGAAATAGCTGTACGACGATACGCCGGGGGTGGTTGCGGCGGGGTTCGCGATTCGATCCGAATGGATCATCTTGTCGATATATCGCCAGCGCAGACCGGTCGAAAACGGCCCATTTGTATAGGTAACGCCGGTGAACGCCTTCCACCGCGGGTGCGAGATGTCGCCGCCGACGCCGCCATAACCGACGCTGCCGGCATAGTTGAGTGTCTTCGAGCCGAGCAGCCCGGAAACCGTATAGTCCTTCAGATACGAAATGACGGTGTTGAAATCGAGCGTTCCGGCGTCGCCCGACAGGCCAAGACCGTCGAGCCCGGTCCGCCAGCCGAGCTGCGCGTCGATCCCGCGCACGGTGTAGGTGGCGAAGTTGAACAGCCCCTGCTGGCCCTGCGCGATACTGCCGGTCAGCGGATCACGCCGGATCCGCTGGCAATAGGCGTTGTTGACCGAATAGGCGGTGTTGCTCACGCCGTCCGAATTGAAGCAGCGCGGCAGGATGTCGGTCAACAGCAGCGATCCGATCGCCCCGGCGATCTTGATGCTGTAATAATCGACCGAGAACTGGAAGTTACGCAGCAGGGACGTGTCGAATTTCGGGGTGATGACCGCGCCGATCGAATAGGTGTCGGCCCTTTCCGGCTTAAGGCCGATGTTGCTACCGTCGCTGCCCTGCACCGATACCGAGCCGTAGGTGTACGTCGGATAGATCGCGGCCGGGACGCCCTGCGCGATGCACAACGCCTGAACCTGCGCCGCACTCGCGCCGCCACGGAACGAACTTCCGACGGCGCACGGATCGCCGGCATTGGGTCCGGTGCCGATATTCAACTGGCTGACCGTGGTCGGCCCATAAAGATTGCCGAGGCTCGGCGCACGGACGGCGCGCGAATAGCCACCGCGGAAGCGCAGCCCCGAAACCGGCACCCAGCTGACGTCGGCCTTGTAGGTGCTGTTATTACCCGACTGGTTATAGTGCGAATACCGATAGCCAAGGTCGAGCGACAGTTTGCGGGCGAACGGCATGTCCTTCAACAAAGGGACGAGCAACTCGGCGAAACCTTCGGTTACGCGCTGCCGCCCCGACGCCGCGTTGACGGAGCCGAACGACTGCGAGTCGTTGGCGATCAGCGTCGAATCGGGCTGATAGTTGAAATCGGATTCGCGATAGTCGGCGCCGATTGCGAAACGCAGCTGGCCGCCCGGCAGCGTGACGATCGGCCCTTCCAGCGTCGCCTCGATGACCTTTTGCGTCATCGTATTGGTGCTGTGGTCGGTGCGCCCGGCATATTCGAGGCAGCCCGCCGATAGCGGATTGTTGCCCAACGGATTCCACGCATAGCCCTTGCAGGTTCCTGCCGTGCCCGAATAATTGGCGGTGCCGTTGAGGATGCTGGTAATAGCGGCGCGGCTCGCGTCGCCGAAGCCGTTGTTGAGGAACTGGCTGTGCCCGAGCGTGGCATAGACGTCGTAACGCAAGCCGGTGTTTGGAATGTCGCCCTTGACGCCGACCAGCGCCTGCCAGACGTCATACTTGAACGTCTCGACCCGATTGCCCAGCGCATTCAACAATTTGGTGACGATAATCGTACCGGTCGGCGGCGGTGTGATCGACCCGAGGATCGTCTGCAACCCTGAATTGCCGGTTACGAATGGATTATTCTGTGGGACGATCAGCGGCACCGACGGCTTGCTCGACCCCGGCCCGGTGCGGTCGATCGCCGACGATTCCATGAAGTTAAATTGAGCGTAAGCGGTGATGTGATCGGTCAGCTCATAGCTCGTCCGCGCGAAGACGTTGTATTTGGTCAGCGGCACCTGAACGGCGAAATACTGACCGAGCGCGACCTGAACCTGGCGGCAGTTGGCGCTGATGTTGACGCCCTGAACAACGCCGAGGCCCTTGTAGTTTTGGACGCAGTTGGTCCCGGCGAGGTCGGTGAAGATCGTGCCGTCGGTGTTGACGCCGATCGCGCCGGTGTAGTTGCCTGTGCCTGCGATGGGGGTCGTGCCCGGATAGCCGGCGAGAACGGCGTTGACCGCCGCGATCGTCGGCGCGCCGCCGCCGTAATTGCCTGCGCCGATGATCCCCTCGGGCGGACGCGCGAGCTGGCGGATGTTGGCGAAGAATGGGCGCGACGCCCCGAATACCGACGCGCGGTCGGAATACTCGAATGCGACCAGTGCGCTGCCGCGGTTTTCGGCGAAGCCGCCGCCGAGGATGCCGCTCGCCTGGTTGGTCGCGCCGTCACCGCGTGTGGTCGCGCCGTGCTGATAATTGACCTCGAACCCGGTAAACTTGGTCCGCAACTTGAAATTAACGACGCCGGCGACGGCATCGGAACCATAAGCCGCCGACGCGCCGCCGGTGATGACCTCGACGGTGTCGATCAGTACGGTCGGGATGGTGTTGAGGTCGATCGCCCCGTCGGGGCTCGACGGCATCAGCCGCCGTCCGTCGAGCAGGACCAGCGAGCGGTTGGGGCCAAGGCCGCGCAGGTCGCTGTACGACTGCCCGCCCGAAAAGCCGATCGACCCCTGTGCGTCGCCGACTTCGGCGGCACCCTGCGAGGCGGCGAATTGCGGAAGTTCGCCGATGATGCGGTCGAGCGACGGCTGCCCCGATGCGGCGATCGCCGCGCTGCTGACAGTCGAGATCGGCGAGTCCGATTGAAAGTCGCGGCGCGAGATGCGCGAACCGGTGACGACGATGTCTTGTTCGGCGGTAGCGGCGACCGGAGTGGCCGGGTCGCCTGCCTTCGCCGAAGGAGCCGTCTGCGCCGACGTTGCGGTGGCAAAGCCGATCAGGCCCGCCGTGACTCCGACACCGAAATGAAATCGCTCAATGCGCGTCCGACGCTTGGACATGGAAAATCCCCCCTGAAAAACCGTATTCTTATCGTTGCGATTCGCGGACGTGGTCGGCGGCGACGCCGTCCCTCGTCCGATGACAATGAAATCCCCGTGGCCAGTTTCGGCCGTTAGTTATTATTCGAGCGCAGTTTGCCGCACGAACCTGTCACCAACCTGAAATATTCGGTCGGAAATAAACTATATTTAGCGGCGGTCAGTCACGGGGGAGGACACTGTACGACGTGCTCAGTCGGCAGGAAATCCGAGCGCACCGGGGTTGAGCTGGCCGTGCGGGTCGACCGCTGCCTTGATCGCATCGAGGAGGGCAATCGCTGCGTCATCGCGACTGGCACGGTACGGATAGGCACGTCCGATCTGGAAGTGGGCGGCACCGAACGACGCGAATACCGCCATGACGCGCTCGCGCGCATCGGCGACGATGGCGGTGGCTGCCGGGTTCGGGTCGAGCTTGGGCAAGCGTGCGAGATGCGCCGCCTCGACCGCGCTCGCATGGATCGGGCGATAGCCATGCGGCCAGAAGAACACCGGTTCGATCATCACTGCGTTGGTCGAGATGCTGGTGAACAGGAAGCCCGTCGCGATGCCGGCGGCGGCGAACACCGGGGCGAGTTCGGCGAACAGCGCCTCGATCGCAGTGAAGCACGCCGCCGCGTCCGACAGCGCGATGATGCCGTGAACCGGAACCCACGCCTCGCCCTCCGGCCCGAGCATTGAATTGAGCGGTGGGAACGGCACCGCGCGAATGACCTTGGCGATCGTGTTCTCGATCTCGTGACCACCGTGCACCGCTGCGATCCGCCGGGCCTCGGCGACGTCGGCCGCGACGCCAGCCGCCGACCGGCCTTCAGCCATGACATGAAGCGGATAATCGCCGGCGTCGATGAAGTTCCGCCCGCCCAGCGCCACGCGCGCCGCCGACATCAACCCTTTGGCGAGCGACTTCTCGTTGCCGATCACCGCGCCGAGTGTCTTGACGTCGCTGACCAGCGACATGCGCTTCATCCGCACCCGCGTCAG
>JBBRQR010000103.1:0-9274 GCA_038226115.1 Sphingomonadales bacterium
CGGCTATCGACGATATGGTCCATCGTGGCGAACACGCGGCGTGGATCGGCGACCGTTCGTCCGGCGTCGCGCAACGACTGCAGCGCCACCGACCCCATTCGCTCGTGGAGGAACAGCCGGTCGACCGCGATCAGCGCGCCGCCGGGGATCGGCGTGACGGCGTGCGCGTCCCACAGCTTGGCGAACAGAGTGCGCGGCTCTGTCAGGGTTCGAGGCTCCGCCAGTCGCGGGTGACAAAGGTCTCCTCGATCGCGGTTCGGGTCGCCAGCCGCCCGCTGCGAATCCAGTGCCACGTCCGGCACCGGGTCAAGCCGTCGTCGGCGATCTGGATCATCTCATACAGATAAAGTTCGGGGTCGCCGGTCCGCTCCCATGTCAGCATGACCGAGCGCGCCTTGTCGTCCTGCCCCACTTCCCATGCCGACCCTTTGATCAGATCATTGTCCCACCATACGCGCTTGTCGCGGTAGGTACCGGGAAATTCGCGGACCTCGGTGCGCCCATCGGCCCACGAATAATGGTTGGTCTGGTGATACGGCATCGGCCCGTCGACGAAGCGGCAGAAGATGCGCGAGGCGTGCTCGTCGATCAGTGTGCCGGCAGCATCGTAATGCTTGTACGTCCCGTCCCACACGCCTTCGTGGCGCGCGAGCAGCGGCATGTCTTCACGAATTCCCATCATGCGTCTCCAACAGCAATCCTATAGGCCCGTGCCGCGCTCGCACGCAGCAGCGATCGTGTCGTGACCGCCAGCCGGTCTGGCACAAGGTCGGCGGGGTCGAATGTTAGCGCCGTCGCGGCGCTCGCCTCATACCACGGCGCGAACAAGACGCTGGCACGAGCGATGCTCCACGCGCGGGTCAGATAGTCGCCGAAGCGGTCGGGGGTCAGGTCGGGGAACAGCTGCGCCGGATCGCCCGGTGCGACCGGCTGTTCAAGCACCGCGCGCGCGCCGAGCGCCGCCGCCGCCGCCGCGAGCACCGCCGCCCACGGGCCGCGCGTCGTCGGCGCATCGGGCCAGCGATCGCTGAGGCCGTGGCCGGGCAGGTCGATCGCAAGGGAATACGCAGCCAGTGTCTCGATCGATCCCCCCGGCGCATGGACGACAAGCCCTGCACCCCGCGCGCCGCGCCAGTGGATCAGCCCATCGAAGCCGCCCGCCACGACGTGGAAAAACCCCTCATCATCCGCCTCGGGCAACGTCGCCATCGTCGGGGCGGGGTGAACACGGAGGTGTGCCAGCATCGCATCCTCCAGAACCCCCGACGTCGTCACCTTCGTCGCCGTCCACCCGGCGGGCATCACGCCCAGCCGGTCGATGTGTGACTGCAGTGGATCGCCGTCATACGCCGCAATCAAAACCGGCGGGGTGACCGCACCGGAGGGGGGAATGTCGCGGACGGCACGCAGCACAGCACCGTAACCCGCGCGGTAGGCGGCTCCCGAATCGAGCATCTCGCGGACGACGGCATCGACGCGCGCCGGGTCGGCGTGTGCGCCGGACAAGCGGTGGGCGTCGTCGGTCGCGAACCACGGGAAGAACCAGCTTTGCTCGAGAATGCGATGCCACAGCCATGTCAGATGCTCGCCATACGCCGACGGCTCGAACGGCGGCAGGTACGACTCGCCGAACAGCGCCATCTCGGCCGGGGTCCAGATCGCATAGCCGCCGCAGCCCAGCGCAGTGAAGCGCGCCGGGTGCCGCTTGAACGCATTCATCAGGATGATGCCACCCGAATGAAAGCCATAGGCGCCGATCCGGTCGACGCCGAGGGCATCGAGGAACGCGATCATGGCGTCGCCAAAATCGTCGATCTCCGGCTCCCCCGGCAAGGGATCGGATTGGCCGAAGCCCGGCGTGTCGGGGGCGATGCAGGTGAACTGCGCGCTCCACCGCCGCATCAATGGTTCGTATTCCGCCGACGAACGCGGACTTTGATGGGCCATCAACAGCAACGGGCCCGACCCGGCGCGGCGATAGTGGACACGGCGGTTGCCGACGTCGATGAAGTGGCGCGCAATCACGCGCGTAATTTGTCCGGACAAATTGCTCTCGACAAGCGAAATCGTCGCGTTAGGGTTAGCGGCATGATTATCGGCACCCGAATGAGCGACGACGGGCGGACTGCGAAGCAGATCTTCGACGACGTCATGGCCAACCCGGCGCGCGCGCGTTTCGGTTTCGGCACGCGGATGGCGATCGTCAATGTCGACTTTCAGTGCGCCTACACCCGGATCGACGAGTTCAAAACCGCGTATGAGACCGACCCGCGCCAGATCGAACACGTCAACCGCATCAGCGCGGCGGCGCGTTCGCGCGGGATGCCGGTCGTGTGGAGCCGCGTCGGCTATGCCGCGGATGCGAGCGACGCCGGTGTCTGGGGGACGCGAACCGATACGCCCGATTCGCTTCAGAACATCAAGATCGGCGATCGGCGGCACGCCTTTGACGAGCGCTGCGACATCGCCCCCGATGACACGCAGTTCACCAAGCGGATGCCATCGGCGTTCTGCGAGACGCCGCTCCAGTCGCTGCTTGTTTGGCACAAGGTCGACACCGTTGTCGTCACCGGCGGCAGCACATCGGGGTGCGTGCGCGCGACGGCGGTCGATAGCCTGAGCCGGGGCTATCGCACCATCGTCCCACTCGAAACGACCGCCGACAAATTGGCAAGCTATCACTGGGCGAACCTGACCGATCTTCAGCTCAAATACGCCGATGTCGTTCCCGTCGCCGACGTCGACGCGTGGTTCGCGCGGGCGTGAAGGCCGACCCCGGCCTGTACGATTTCGCTCGCTTCCGCGACCGCCCACAATCGATCTGGCCCGGTGGCAAATCAATCGCGGTGTGGGTTGCGCCGAACCTAGAATATTACGAGATCGACCCACCCGCGCACCCACAACGCAAAAGCTGGACCAAGCCGCACCCCGATGTCGTCGGCTATAGCCACCGCGACCATTCGAACCGCGTCTCCCACTGGCGGATGGCCGATGCGATGACCCGCCACGGCTTTCCGGGGTCGGTATCGTTGTCGGTCGCGCTGTGTCAGCACCATCCCGAAGTCGTCGCCGACGCGCAGGCACGCGGGTGGGAGTTCTTCAGCCACGGCATCTACAACACGCGCTACGCCTACGGCATGTCGGTCGAACAAGAGCGCGCAATCATCGCCGATTCGATTGCGACCGTCCGCGAGGCGACGGGACAGACGATCCGCGGCTGGCTTGCCCCGGCTCTGACCCACACCGAAAACACCCTCGATCTGATCGCCGAGGCGGGGCTCGACTATACCTGCGACCTGTATCACGACGACCGCCCGCTGCCGGTGCGGACCAAGACCGGCGACCTCGTGTCGATCCCGTACAGCCTCGAGGTCAACGACCACTACGGCTTCTTCGTCTATAACATGAGTCCGCGCGACTATGCCCGTGCGCTGATCGACCAATATGACCGGCTGGCGAGCGAAGGCGGGACAGTCATGTGCATCCCGCTCCACGCGTACCTGATCGGGCAGCCGCATCGCATCGCTGCATTCGAAACCGTCCTGCGCCATATCGCGAGCGACGGGCGTGCGTGGATCGCGCGTGCTGGCGAGATCGCCGATGCCTTTCGGGCGAGCCGATGAACCTCGATTCCGCATATCTCGATTATCCCCGCCGTCGTCACGGTTACGACCACGAGCTCTATTCATGGTCGGCGCTTCACGGACGCCCCCCGGTACGCTGGCCGGGCGGGAAGACGGTCGCGGTCTGGGTCGTCGTCAGCCTCGAATGGTTCCCGCTGACGCCGTCGGACACACCGTTCCGCGCGCCGGGCCACATGGCGACCGCCTATCCCGACTATCGCCATTACACCGCGCGCGAGTACGGGACGCGCGTCGGCGTCGGGCGCCTCCTCGACGCCTTCGCCGCCGCCGGAGTCCGCGCATCGTTCGCGACCAACGCCGCCATCGCCGACCGATATCCGTCGCTCGTCGCCGACATCGTTGCGGCGGGCCACGAGATCGTCGCGCATTCGACCGACATGAACGGCACCATCGCGACCGGATTGACCGAAGCCGACGAGCGCGACCTGATCGCGCGGGCGCTCGACACGCTCGAGCGGGTGACCGGCACTCGCCCGCGCGGCTGGCTATCGATCGCGCGGTCGCAAAGCTGGCGCACCGTCGACCTGCTCAAGGCGGAGGGGGTCGATTACTGCTGCGACTGGGTCAACGACGAGCTGCCGTGGCGCTTCGCCAACGGCCTCGCCAACCTGCCGCTCAATCACGAACTGAGCGATCGCCAAGTGATCGGAACGTGCCAAGCGTCGGCGGCGAGCTACGCCGAACAGCTGACCGACGCCTTCGGCTGGCTCGCCAGCGAGGACGGCGGCCGCCTTCTGCCGATCCATCTGACACCGTATATCAGCGCGCTGCCATACCGGATCGGGGCGATCGAACGCCTGCTCGCCGACTTGGCAGGGCGGCCGCAGGCGTGGTTTGCCACCGGCAGCGAAATCCTCGACAGCTGGGCCAGCCAGCAACCCGGAAAAATTGCGCGATGAAGGTCCGCAACCCGCGTACCGGCAAGGAAGATTATGCCATCGCGCCGTTCGACGCCGCCGGGGTTGCGACGGTCGCGGCGCGTCTTCGCGCCGATCAGGTGGCATGGGCGGCGCTGACATCCGAAGCGCGTGGGGTCGCGCTCGACGCGCTCGCCGATGCGATCGAGCGCCACAGCGCCGCGATTACCGCCGCCCTTATCACCGACACTGGCCGCGCCAAGATCAGCCGGATCGAGGTCGACGGCGCGGTTCGTCTGTTTCGCCGCTGGGCAGGCCTCGCTCCCGCCGTGATTGCCCGAACCGCAGGCGGATCACGGAACAGCGCAACGCCGGGGGTGGTGGTTTCGACCCGATTTGTGCCCTATCCGCTTGTCGGCGTGATCTCGCCGTGGAATTTTCCGCTGACCCTCGCTTTGATCGACGCGGTGCCTGCGCTTGCCGCCGGCTGTGCGGTTATCGTCAAGCCGTCGGAGGTGACGCCCCGCTTCATCGCACCGCTGTTGGCCGCCCTCGCCGAGGTTCGCGTCCCGATCGTAGTTATCGAGGGCGACGGCGCGACCGGTGCAGCCATGGTCGAACACGTTGATTATATTGCCTTTACCGGCTCGGTTGCGACCGGGCGCAAGGTGGCGCTGGCAGCAGCGACGGCGTTCATTCCGGCCAGCCTCGAACTTGGCGGCAAAGATCCGCTCATCGTCCTCGCCTCCGCCGATCCGGTGCCAGCGGCGGCGATCGCCGTCCGCGCTTCGGTCGTCAACACCGGACAGGCGTGTCAGTCGATCGAGCGCGTCCTCGTCGCCCGCAGCGTCGCCGCGCCGTTCATCGCCGCGCTAGTCACCGCCGCAAAGGCGGTACGCCTCAATTATCCGGACATCGTCGACGGCGACATCGGCCCGTTCATCTTCGCCCCGCAAGCGGCAATCGTCGCGGCGCAGATCGCCGATGCCGTCGCTAAGGGGGCGCACGTCCTTAGCGGCGGCACGGTCGAGACGCTCGGCGGCGGCCTCTATCTCCGCCCGACGGTGCTGATCGATGTCGCCGCCGACGCGACGATCCTGATCGAGGAGACGTTCGGCCCGGTCATCCCGGTCACGGTGTTCGATTCCGTCGACGAGGCGGTCGCCATCGCCAACGCCGGACCGTTCGGCCTGTCGGCAGCCGTGATCGGCGGCGACGACGCCGAGGCGGTCGCGCACCGGCTCGACGCCGGCGCGGTGTCGATCAACGACGCCAGCCTGACCGCGATGGTGTGGGATGCCGAAAAGTCATCGTTCGGCGCATCGGGCTTGGGGCCGTCGCGAATGGGTGAGGCGGGGCTGACGCGATTTCTCCGTCGCGTCGCGCTGCTCCGCCAGACGGCAACGCCGCTGCCGCTCGCCGCTTATGCCGAGAATGGCTGAAAGCTTTCGTCGTCGTCCCTCAGCCGTTCCGTGCGGCGATCGCCGCAGCTGTCGTCAACACCCGCCGCGCTGCCGCGACATGGAGGACCTCGACCAGCTTGCCGCGATGCGTCGTGACCCCGCGTCCGTCAGCGACCGCCGTCGCATACACGGCGATCAGTTCTTCGGCGTCGGCGACCTCGGCGGCGGACGGGCCGAAGACGGCGTTCGCGGTGGCGATCTGGCTCGGGTGGATAAGCGTCTTGCCGTCGAAGCCGAAGCTGCGCCCCTGCACCGCCTCGGCGTGGAGGCCGTCGGGATCGGCGAGATCGGTGAACACGCCGTCGAACGCCATGATTTCGCTCGCTCGCGCCGCGACGACGATACCGCTGAGCGCATAGACTAGCGGCAGCCGATCGAGGCCAGGGCGGGCGCGAAGATCGTTGGTCAGGTCGGCCATTCCGGCAACGAGCGCGGTCACCCCCGGCACTGCGGCGATCGCGGCGGCTGAGAGCACCCCGCGCGGCGTCTCGATCATCGCCCACACCGGGCGACCGTGCGCGCGCGAAACCGCGACGAGCGCATCGGCGGCGCTATCGACCTTCGGCACGACGATGGCGGCGAAACCGGAATTCTCGATGGCGGCGAAATCCGCCTCCGACCACGGCGTCGTCAACCCGTTGACGCGTAGCAGCAGTTCGCGGTGGCCCCAGTCGTCGCCCGCCGCCGCGACCGCAGCGCCGCGTGCCGCCTCCTTCATCGCCGGGGCGACGGCGTCCTCTAGGTCGAGGATGACGGCATCGCTGTCGAGCGTCCGCGCTTTCACGATGGCGCGAGCGTTGGCGGCCGGCAAATACAGGATTGAGCGCCGGGGCCGGGTCATCGCGCCACTTCGGCGAGTTCGTACCACGTTGCCATATAGCCCCCAACGCCGCCCTGGACGAACAGATGGTCATCATCGGCGGTCACCCATAGGTCGTAGGCCGGGTGCTCGGCACCCCCCATCCCCCCTGCGGCGATGTCGTCGACGAAACGGAACCGGCGGCACGCGAACGTCCCAGCGGCGACGGTGACGGTTTCGTCGCCCAGATATTCGAGACCGATCCGGTGCTCGGCAATCATCGGCGGTGTCGCACCGCGGTGGTCAGGCGACGGCAGGAAAACGCGGATTTCGCGCCGGTGCGGTCCGCGCGACGTATCGATGCACCGCGTCAGATAACCATCGCCGACGATCGGGTGCGTGCCGAAACCGTCGAGCGGTCCAGTGAAATCGAGCCGCTGCGACACGCGCCCGAGCGCCGCGCTATTGCTCTCGCACGTCACCGTTCCGCCGCCGTCGCTGTGGGCTAGGTCGAACCAACCTGATCCCATTGGCGCATCGCCGACGACAAGGTGGACGTGAAGGTTACGCGCGCGCCCATCGGGGCCAAGGGCAAGGATAACATCGCGCATGACCGTCGGTGCTGGGTCGTCGATCTCGCACTGAGCGCGGAGGACGACGCTGCCATCGGTGTGGTGGGTAAAGGCAAACCATTCGCGCCCGCGCACGGCGTCGAGGCGTTCGGGCTTTTTCGAGATGTAGCGGATGCGCCCGCGCACCGTCCGGTGGGCCATGCCGGTTGTTGTTCCGGTCACAGGTCGCGGAGCTCACGGCTGATCTGCTCGACGCTAGGCTCAAGGGTCGCCATCGCCTCCATCTCCTGCGTCAGACCGCGCATGACCCGGGCAATGTACGCCTTGACGAGCACGCCGCGTTCGCGCCCGGTGATAGCATCGGGCACATAGGCTTCGATATCGCCGCGCCGAATGGTGCCGCCCGCGTCGAGCAAGCGCTCGACGGTGTCGAGGCGTTCACGCAGCGCCGACACCTCGGCGACGAGCGCGAGGACGATCGACAGCGTCCGGTCCTGCTCCGGCGCATCGAAATACGCGGGGCGTTTGCCCTTGGCGCGCGCGCCCGCCCGGTCGATCCAGTCGATCTCATCGGTCATGCTGCGGCGGGCTTCCACGCGCCATAGGCGTTCCACACCGCCGCGCGGCCATGATCCTCGACCTGCTTGCTCTGGTCGGGAAAGACGCTTTCGTCGACGACCGCGCGGACTCCGGCGACGAAGACGTCGGGCAGTCCGGCCTCGCGCATGATCTTCTTCAGATCGAGCCCATGCATTGCCGACCAGAATGGCTCGTTGTTGTTGAAAGCGTCCCAGTCGCGGATGAACTGTTCGTACAGCGGCATCTCATCCGAATATTGCGGCTGCTCGAGATGGAGCATCAGCCCACCGGGTTTGAGGACGCGAACACCCTCGGTGATGACCCGTGGCAGCGCCGTCCCTGATAACTCGTGAAGGAACATCGTCGTCTGGACCCAGTCAAAGCTATTGTCGGGAAAATCGAGCGCCTCGCCGCTCATCTGAACAAAGCGCAAGTTGGTTACGCCGAGCGACTGCGCCCGCGCGTGGCCATAGCGCAGAACAGGCGCAGCGGTGTCGATGGCAATGACTTCGGCGTCGGGGAAAGCGAGCGCGAGCGGCACGATATTATGGCCGACTGTCGCGCCGATATCGAGGATACGCTTGGGCTGCCAGTCGGGCCGCTCGCGTCGCGCCCATTCGACCAGCGCGGCACCGCCACCGTCGTTGAGTGCACCAAGGCCGCCGCCGGTCGTCGCAAAGATACCGCAGTCATAGTTCGCCCCCGCCGAGACGTCGCCCAGCCGTTCCTCGCCGTGATAGCTGCCGGGCATGCAGTGGATATCGACCGCACGCTGATAGCGCGGGACCGCGACGGCGGGGTCGAGCACCAGTGTTTCCCGGTCAGCGTTATAAAGTGCCGCGCGCCCGTCGAGTTCGTCGAGTTGGCGCAGCACCATCTGCCGCCCATTATGCTGTCGCATCTCCATCGAGTTGCGCTTGCAAGCTGACCAGAAGCGATGCCACGGATCGCGGTTCATCGCGTGGCGGATCTCGAAACGGTCGGCCGGGTCGCGCTTATGTTCAGACTTGAAGGCAGGAAGCACGCGGTTCTCATAGGCGCGCGCATTGCCCGCACCGATACCCGCGCTCAGGAATTTGTTGAACCCGGCGAGGAAATTGAACCGCGCCGCTTCGTCATGGTCGGGCGTCGGCGACATGCCGTGGCGGGCGACGGCGGTATACGGCGGCGGAACGTCGGTCATATCAGCCCCTCCCGGGCGAGGCGGTCGATGGTGGCATCGTGGACGCGGCGGAAATGATCGCGGTCGGGCGCGACCGCGGCAAGGCTGTCGGCGCGCTGATGCGTCGCTCCGGCGTAAGCGGCGGCGAACAATTCTGTCCGCTGCCGGGCCAGATAGTTGGTCATGCCGGGCTTACGC
>JBBRQR010000104.1:0-9265 GCA_038226115.1 Sphingomonadales bacterium
CGGATGATGCCGCAGAAAGATTTCGGCCTCGCGCTGGCGACGCTCGCGTTACTCGACGGCTGGCACCTCGACCTGCTCGGCGACGGACGCGAACGGGCGGCAATCGAAGCCCGCGCCGCTGCGCTCGGGGTCCGCGACCGCGTTACCTTCCACGGTCATGTCGCCGACACAGCGCCATATCTGCAAGCCGCGACAGCCTTCCTGTGCAGCTCGCGCTACGAAGGCTATCCGGCGGTCCTGATCGAGGCGCTCGCCGCCGGGACGCCGGTTGTGACGACACCCTGCTCGCCCGCCGTGCCCGAAATTATGAACGACGCCAGCTTCGGTGCGGTCGCGGCAGCCAACCCCGCCGCAATTGCCGCCGCCGTCCGCGCGGTCGCCGGGCGCGTCCCCGACCCGGCGCTGACCGCCGCACGACTAGGCCAGCACCGCATTGGCACGTCGGCAGCGGCATGGCTGGCGCTGCTCGACGCCGTTACCGCGGCGGCCCGGCTATAGCTTCGGCAGCGTCACCCCGCGCTGGCCCTGATATTTGCCCGCGCGGTCGGCGTAGCTTACCTCGCACGGCTCGTTGCCCTGCAGGAACAGGAACTGGCACGCCCCCTCGTTGGCGTAGATCTTCGCCGGCAGCGGCGTCGTGTTCGAGAATTCAAGCGTGACGTGCCCTTCCCACCCCGGCTCGAGCGGGGTGACGTTGACGATGATCCCGCACCGCGCATAGGTCGATTTGCCGAGACAAATCACCAGCACATCGCGCGGCACCCGGAAATATTCGACGGTGCGCGCGAGCGCAAAACTGTTCGGCGGGATGATGCAGCAATCGGTCTTGCGGTCGACGAAGCTCGCGGGGTGGAAATTCTTCGGGTCGACGGTGACCGAATCGACGTTGGTGAAGATCTTGAACTCGTCCGACACCCGCGCGTCATAGCCGTACGACGACAAGCCATAGCTGATGACGCCGTCGCGCTGCTGCCGATCGACGAACGGCTCGATCATGCCGTCGCGAAGCGCGCGCTCACGGATCCAGCGGTCGGATTGGACGGACAAATGTGGCTCCTTACTGCCGAATATGCAGCACGCAGATCAGCGTGAACAGACGGCGGGCGGTGTCGTGATCGACTTCGACGCGGCTGGCGAAGCGTTCGACGACGAGTTCGGCGGCTTCGTTGTGGATGCCGCGGCGGGCCATGTCGATCGTTTCGATCTGGCTCGGCGTCGCGTTGCGGATCGCTTTGAAATAGCTGTCGCAGATCGCGAAATAGTCGCGGACGATGCGGCGGAACGGCGATAATGGGACGACGAAGCTTTCCAGCGGGTTGTCGTCGTAACGTGCGACGGCGACGGTCAGCCGCCCCTCCTCGACGCCCATGACGACCTTATAGGGTCCGGCATAGCCGTCGTCGTTGGTCCCGAGCGGTTTGAAAAAATTGCCCTCGAGCAGGTCGAAGATGGCGACGCGGCGTTCCTGCTCGATGTCGGCATTGCGCCACAGGATGGTGCGTTCGTCGAGCGTGACGTCGATGATGCGATGGTCGGTGGCACCGACGGGCTTATGATCATTAGGCTCGGTCACTTCGTTTCGAAGGCGTTGACCAGCCGCCCGAGCGTCGGGACGAGGTCGCCCCGTCCACCGTCGGGCGTATTGCCCAAACGGACGACGACGAGGTGCTTTGACGGCGCAATCATCACGTATTGGCCGAGGTGGCCGATCGCCGAATAGAGATCGGGGGGACCCTGATCGGGGAATAGCGCAGGGCGACCCTCGGTGCTTTTCTTATGGTTGAGCCAGAACTGGCCGCCGTAGGTCGGGTTGGTCGCAGCCTCGGTGGTGACGAACTTGATCCATGCGGGAGGGACGACCGTCTTCCCCGCGACGACGCCGCCGTCGAGATACATCTGCCCGAACTTCGCCCAGTCGCGCGCGGTGGCATGACAGAATGACCCGCCAAGCATCGTGCCGGCCGCATCATATTCGCAAACGAGGCTCGCCATGCCCGACGGTACGATCAGGTGATCGTGGAGATAGGCCTGCATCGCCGCGCGGCGCGCGACCGGCGTCGTCGCGGCAGGCGCAATGGTGCGGACGATGATGTCGTCGAGGATGACCGTCGTCAGCGTCGAATATTGGTAATGCGTGTTCGATGGATACGCGAGCGGCGCGGCCTCGGCGGCGGCGGCGGAATCGTTGCTCGTGTCGGCGAACAGCGCGCGATTGGTGTCGGCGTCCTCGACCGGCTTGACCTCCTCGTGGCGCAGGCCTGACGACATATGGAGGAGGTGCGCGAGCGTGATCTTGCCGCGCGGATCGGCCGGATCACGGTGCCACGCCGGAACGGGTGCCGGGGCGTCGAGGCTGAGCTTGCCGGCGGCAACGAGCTGTCCGATCAGCGTCGACGTCACCGACTTCGCCATCGACCAGCTGATGAAGCGATTCGTTGGGCTATAGCCGGAGGCATAGCGTTCGATGACCGGCGTGCCGTTTTGCAGAACGACGATGGCGCGCGTCTCGCCCAACGTCTTGTCGGCGAACAGGCGATCGACGGCAGCGGTCGCCGCAGCGGGCACGGGCTGGGGCGGAGTCGGTTCTGCCGCCGCTGCATGCGCGGTTATCGCCGCAAGCAGCAAAATCAGACTTGATTGCATCGCGCGCATCGCGTCACCTTCCCCGGAACGAAACGACGATAGGGGGGCCGTGGCGGTGAAGGCAAGAAATGTGTGGCTGATCGCGCTGGTACTGCTTGCCGTCGTCGCGACGGGCGGGTGGTTCGCACTGCGCCATAGCGCGCTCGGACGCCGCGCCGACGTCGCCAGCGGCTATGTCGCACACGTCGTTTGCTCATGCCGTTACGTCGGCAACCGTGACATGAAATCTTGCGCGACCGATTACGAGCCGGGGATGGAAATCGTGAAGATGTCGGACGATCCGGCGGCGAGGCGGGTGACCGCGTGGGTGCCGTATCTGGTGAAGCACACCGCGACGTACACCCCCGAATTTGGCTGCTCGCTCGACGCGCGGTGATCGCTACATCCAGCCTTTGGCGCGAAACCACACGTACGGCACCACCGCCGACAGCAGCATCAGCACCAGCGCGTAGATATAGCCGTATTCCCACTGCAGTTCGGGCAGAATCTTGAAGTTCATGCCGTAAATGCCCGCGATCAGCGTCGGCGGCATCAGCACGGTTGCGGCGACGGTAAAGATTTTCAGGACGCCGTTCTGTTCGATGTTGATCAGGCCGAGT
Organism: Sphingomonadales bacterium; assembly: GCA_038226115.1. Classification (GTDB taxonomy): domain Bacteria; phylum Pseudomonadota; class Alphaproteobacteria; order Sphingomonadales; family Sphingomonadaceae; genus Polymorphobacter_B. The sequence continues at coordinate 3,243 of JBBRQR010000104.1, forward strand.
GCGGCGTCGAGGAGGAAGGTGATGTTGCCTGACAAATAGCTCGCATGGTCGGTCAGCGACGACACATCCTTGGCGAGGCTGTCGAGATGTTCCCTCGACCCCGGACCGAATTCTGCCCCGAGGAAGCTGAGTAGCCGCGCAAGGCTGACGCCGCTGATCCGCGTTTTGGCGACGAGGTCGTGGGCGTGGCCGATCCGGACCATCAGCACCGACAGCGCCGCCGTCGTCATCCGCTGCTTGCGCGACACCCCCCGGCGAAAGGTATGCGCCGAGATATTGTCGACCTCGGTGCCGACCTGTTCGAGGACATCGGCCATCCGGTCGACGATCGCGTCGAGCAGGTGGATCAACGTGATCTTCGCATCGGTGCAAAGTTTGGCGTCGCGCTCGATGTGCGCGCCGAACACGTCGAAGACCTTCGGGCGGGCGTAACGAATGGTGACGAGACACGTCGGCACGAGGACAAACGACACCGGCGTGGTGATCGGCGTGTCGTCGACCCCGGAAACGAGGCTGGCGATGACGACGATCGCGTCGCCTTCGCGATATTGGCGGCTTGATGGCTCGATCTCGACCATCTCGTCGCGCGTCGGCACCCCGATGCCGAGGGTCCGTTCGACGAAGGCCTCCTCCTCGGGCGTCGGCTCGATCAGATCGATCCAGACCGTACCGGTGGGCAGAGTGCCGACGGCGAGGTCGATATCGGTCACGCGCTTTGTTCCGGGCGAATAGATTTGCAACATCACCGGCTCCCTTCGTCGCCCGTCCGCTAGCCGGGTCGGGCGGTGCCGCGCAAGCGACGAACATTCGCGCCCCGACTGAACTTCGCCCGCGCTCGATGGTTGCTCGTCCACACCGCCTGCAAGGAAACGCCATGACGACCTTCACCACGACCGACGGCACCGAAATCTATTTCAACGACTGGCATCCGGCGGGGGCTTCGGGCCCGGCGATCGTCCTGATCCACGGCTGGCCGCTCGACGCCGATATGTGGTCGGCGCAGGCGCTGGCCCTTGCCGCTGCCGGACACCGCGTCGTCGCCTACGATCGTCGCGGTTTCGGGCGGTCGAGCCAGCCGTGGTCCGGCTATGACTATGACACGATGAGCGATGACCTCGCGGGGCTGATCGACCATCTCGGGCTGAGCGAGGTCATCCTCGTCGGTTTCTCGATGGGGGGCGGCGAGGTTGCGCGCTATCTCGGCCGCCACGGCGGGGCGAAGGTCCGCAAGGCCGTCCTGATCGCGGCGGTGACGCCGTATATGCTCAAGACCGACACCAACCCGACCGGCATCGACCAGTCGGTCTTCGATGGCATGGTCGCCGGAATCACGGCGGATCGCGCGCACTTCTTCGCCGATTTCTTCCCGGCCTTCTTCGGTAACACCATGCTCCGCAAACGTGTCTCAAGCGAGGTGCTGACGTGGACACAGCAGGTGGCGATGATGGCGTCGCTGAGGTCGACGATCGAGTGCGCCAAGGCGTTTTCAGCGACCGACTTCCGTTCCGATATGGCGGCGTTCACCATGCCGACTTTGATCATCCACGGGACCGCCGACACGACGGTGCCGATCGACAGTTCGGGGCGGGTCGCCGCCCGGATGATCGCCGGGTCGAAACTGATCGAATATGCTGACGAACCGCATGCGCTGACGACAACGGCGGCGGACCGGGTCAACAGCGACCTGCTCGCGTTCATCGCGGGCTGATTTCGTGCGCGCGGAGTTGTAACCGCTTCGCGCGCACCGCCGAACATCCTTGCGCTACCGCCAAGGATGATCCGATGTTCCGCTCCGCTGTCCTCGCCGCCGCTCTGACGCTCAGTGCCGCCACCGCGCACGCCGCCGACGCCGCGCACCCGACCGTCATCGAACTCTATCAATCGCAAGGCTGCTCGTCGTGCCCGCCCGCAATCCATAACGTCAACGCGCTCGCCGACCGGCCCGACGTCCTGACGCTGACCTTTGCCGTCACCTATTGGGATCAGCTCGGCTGGAAAGACACGTTCGCCAGCTCCGCGCAGACCACGCGGCAGTGGGATTATGCGCGCGGCCTCGGTCACGATCAGGTGTGGACGCCGCAGGTCATCGTCGACGGGCGCGGCGATGTCGTCGGTGCACGGCCCGGTCAGGTCGAGGGCTTGCTCGCCAAGACCCTGCCGCGCACCGGTCCGGCCCTGACGCTGGCAATCGGCGCGGTCAGCGTCGGCACCGGCACGGCCCCGGCGGGCGGAGCCGACGTCTGGCTCGTCCGCTACGATCCACGCACGATCCCCGTTGCCGTCCGCGCCGGGGAGAATGGCGGCAAGACGATCGACCACCGCAACGTCGTCCGCCAACTCGTCAAGCTCGGCCACTGGACCGGCGCGGCGGCGACCCTTCCACTCCCCGCCGCGACCGCCGGTTTGCAGACAGCGGTGCTCGTTCAGAAGCCCGGCGGCGCCATCCTCGCCGCCGTTCGCGGCTGACGCGTTCGACATTACCCCCAACCGGTCGCCACGGGGCGGGCGGTCAACCCGAGAGAGAGCCGACAATGACGATCAAGATCCTGATCCTCGCCGCTGCGATCGCCACCCTAGGTACGACCAGCGTAATCGCGCAGGACGCGATGAAGCCTGCCGACAAAATGGCGGCGCACGATGCGATGAAGCCCGACGCGATGAAGCCCGACGCGATGAAGCCCGACGCGATGAAGCCCGATGCGATGGCGGCCCACAAGATGACTAAGGCCGAAAAGAAGACCCATGATGCCATGATGAAGCACGACGCCATGAAGCCCGACGCGATGAAGTCATCGACGCCGCAGTAATAACCACCGCTTTGCCTTGCAGGCGGCACCGGGCTAGGCTGGGTGTCGCCTGCAATTCGCTGCAGTCACTACGATCAAGGACGCGATCATGGCTTCCGTTGCCGACACGCCCGCCGATCTGCCCCCCGCCGGTATCGGCACCATAATGCCACCGGGTCGCGTCTATACTCGCCACCGCGTCATCACGCGCGTGTGCCACTGGATCAACGTCCTCAGCATCGGCTTTCTGATCGCGAGCGGCCTCAACATCTTCAATGCCCACCCCTCGCTCTACTGGGGCAAATTCGGGGCTGACGCCGACGACAGCCGCCGTTGGTTCGAAATCGGCGCGATGGACAATGCCGCCGGTCAGCCCGAAGGCGTTACCCGCATCGGCGACGTTAAGATCACCACTACCGGCGTCCTTGGTCTGAACCGCGCGAGCAACGGTCAGCTTCAGCAGCAGGGCTTCCCCGACTGGCTGACCTTTCCGGGGAACCGCGACCTCGCGACGGCGCGCCGTTGGCACTTCTTTTTCGCGTGGGTGATTATCCTGAACGGTTTGACGTACCTGATCTACAGCGCGTTCACCCGCCATCTGCAGAACGACATCTGGCCTAAGCTCAAGCAGCTCGCACCGGCCAATTTGTGGCATGACATCGTCAGCCACGCCAAGCTCCAGTTCCCGCGCGGGCAGGCCGACAAGCATTATCATATCCTTCAGCGCCTCGCCTATTCGGGGACGCTGTTCGTTCTGCTGCCGCTGATGATCTTTACCGGCCTGTCGATGTCGCCGGGGTTCAACGCTGCGCTTGGCGGGTTCCTGCCCAGCCTGTTCGGCGGGCGGGCGACGGCGCGGTCGATCCACTTCATCACGATGGACCTGACGATCGCATTCATCGTCATCCACGTCGCGATGGTCATCCTTGCCGGACCTTATAATCAGATCCGCTCGATGATAACCGGGCGCTACGATGTCGGTCCCGAACCCCGTGAGGATCACAAATGAGCCTTCTCACTCGTCGCGGCCTGCTCGGTGTCGGCGCCGGCGGCCTCCTCGTATCGGGCTGTGACCGGCTGTCGGCGTCGATGGGCGCGAACAGCTTCGTCGCCAAGGCCGAAAGCGCGACTTACGGCTGGCAACGCCTGATCGGTGGCCAGACGCTGGCGCAGGAGTTCACCGTCGCCGACCTGTCGCCGATCTTCAAAGCGAACGGCTCGACCGACCCGAAGGATGATGGCTACCGCCGCCACGTCGACGAGAGCTTTGCCAATTGGCGGCTTGTGGTCGACGGCCTCGTTGCCCGTCCGCTCAGCCTGTCGCTCGCCGATCTCCGCCGCTTGACCGCGCGGACCCAGATCACCCGGCACGACTGCGTCGAGGGGTGGAGCGCGATCGGCCAGTGGACCGGACCGCAGCTCGGGCCGATCCTGAAAGCAGCGGGGCTGCTGCCGACGGCGAAATACGTCGTCTTCCATTGCGCCGACAATTACGGCGGCGAGATCAGCAAGGGCGGCGCGCAATCGACCGGGCTATATTATGAGAGCGTCGACCTGACCGATGCTTTCCACCCGCAGACGATCATCGCGACCGAGATGAACGGCAAGCCGCTTACCGTCGCCCACGGCGCACCGTGCCGGATGCGCATCGAACGCCAGCTCGGCTACAAGCAGGCGAAGTACGTCATGCGCGTCGAAGCCGTCGACAGCTTCGCCAAGATGGAACTCGGCAAGGGCGGTTATTGGGAAGACCGCGGCTACGAATGGTACGCCGGGATTTAGCCTTCGTCGTCGAGCAGCGGCAGTTGTGACAGGCTCGCGGGCGGCGTTACGCCGAGGTGCTTCCACGCCGCCGGGTTAAGCATACGACCGCGCGCGGTCCGCGCGACCAGACCCGTCTGGATGAGGTACGGCTCGACGACTTCCTCGACCGTGTCGCGCGGCTCCGACAGACCGGCAGCGAGCGTTTCGACCCCGACCGGGCCGCCGCGATATATATCGGCAATCATCATCAGATAGCGCCGGTCCATCGCATCGAGACCAAGTGTGTCGACCTCGAGCCGGTTGAGTGCCCGGTCCGCCGCCGCACGGTCGACAGTGCTCGCCCCGGCGAAATCGCGTACGCGCCGCAATAGCCGTCCGGCGATCCGTGGCGTCCCGCGCGAGCGGGCGGCGATCTCGCGCGCGCCGTCGGGCGTCAGGTCCATCGCGAGCAGTCGCCCGGCGCGGGTGACGACGCTCTCCAACTCGTCGACCGAATAGAATTGCAGCCGCAGCGGGATGCCGAAACGGTCGCGCAGCGGCGTCGTTACCAGGCCCGCGCGCGTCGTCGCGCCGACCAAGGTAAATGGCGGCAGGTCGATGCGAACACTGCGCGCCGACGGTCCCTCGCCGATCATCAGGTCGAGCGCGCGGTCCTCCATCGCCGGATAGAGGATTTCCTCGACCGCCGGTGACAGGCGGTGAATCTCGTCGATGAACAGGACGTCATTCGCCTCGAGGTTGGTCAGCAGCGCCGCGAGATCACCCGCCTTGGCGATCACCGGGCCCGATGTCGCGCGAAACCCGACCCCCAGCTCGCGCGCGACGATCTGCGCGAGTGTCGTCTTGCCGAGCCCCGGCGGCCCATGAAACAGGACATGGTCGAGCGCCTCCCCCCGCCCCCGCGCGGCGGCGATGAACACCCGCAAATTCTCGCGCGCCGCCGCCTGCCCAACGAAGTCATCGAGAGTCTGCGGGCGCAGCGCGGCGTCGATATCCTCGGGACGGCGGAGGGGCGTGATTGGGACGGCGGTCATCGCGCGCTTTTCCGCAGGGCAACGCGAACGAGATCGCCGACCGCCGCATCGTCGCCAAGGTCCGCCACTGCCGCCGAGACCGCACGGCTGGCATCGAGCGGGCGAAAGCCGAGGTTGGCGAGCGCCGACAGCGCGTCGGCTACGGCGGAGCCGGGCGTAGCGATTGGCGCGGCGATGCCCGATGAAAGACCGATGCTGCCCGCTTTGTCCTTCAACTCGTTAACGATCCGCGCGGCGAGTTTCGGGCCGACGCCGTTGGCGCGGGCGATGCTCGCGGTGTCCTTCGCCGCGATGGCGGGGTGGAGGTCACCGGGGGCAAGGACCGACAGGATTGCCAGCGCGACCCGCCCGCCGACGCCTTGCACCGATAGGAGTAGTCGGAACCAGTCGCGTTCATCGGCGGCGACGAAGCCGAACAGCTGGATGGCGTCCTCGCGCA
>JBBRQR010000105.1:0-9244 GCA_038226115.1 Sphingomonadales bacterium
ACGATCGCCGCCATCCACATCGCCATCGAGAACATCACACGGGTGCCCTCGCTCGGCCCTTCGCGGTGGTGACGTTCGCGCAGCAGATGCCAAGCCGCGACGCCGCCGACGACAAAAGCGACCGTCAGATATGCGCCGAGGACGGTGTGGACGAGGCGATACGGCATTGAAGGATTGAAAATCACCACCAACCAATCGAGCGGGATGAATTGCCCATTCGCGTTGACGCCGTAGCCCTGCGGCGTCTGCATCCACGAATTGACGACGATGATCCAGAATGCGGAAATGAACGTGCCGATGGCCACCGCCAGCGTCGCGACGAAATGCAGCGTGCGCCCGACGCGCTCCATACCGAACAGCATGACGCCAAGGAACCCCGCCTCGAGGAAGAAGGCAGTCAGCACCTCATACGCCATCAGCGGCCCAATCACTGGCCCGGCCTTGTCCGAGAACACCGCCCAGTTGGTGCCGAACTGGTACGCCATGACGATGCCCGAGACGACGCCCATGCCGAACGTAATCGCGAAGATCTTCAGCCAGTATTTGAACAGCGTCAGATAGACTTCGCGACCCGTCCGCAGCCACAGGCCCTCGAGTACGGCGAGATAGCTCGCCAGCCCGATCGACAGCGCGGGGAAAATGAAGTGGAACGACACGGTGAACGCGAACTGCGCCCGCGCAAGGTCGATCGCCGAGGCGTTATCGAACATCAGGCCATCCCGGCGTTGGCAAAGGGCCGGTCACTCGGCGCTGCGACGGAGCACGATTTAGTCGAGACCAACGCGACGTCCTTCGAGCGCCAATGCGCTGACACGTGGTCTACACCGAAGAAAGCTTTACGGCGAGGCCTGTGACACGAATATCTGCACAAACACGGACACGGGCCTGCGACCGAGCAGTTTCCGGCGGCGATCAGCCGTCGACATTTCGCCGCCGCGCTATTCGGACACTGTCTCGCCGCGGCCAATGCCCGAGCGTCGGCGTCCGATCGCGCCGACGAGGCCGAAGCCGATGACGAGGAACACCCATGCCGCCGGTTCGGGCGCACCGCTGACTGCCGACACCGGTAAAGCTTGATGGGTCAATGGTGCAGGCGGCTGGCGGGTATCGCCTGATCCACCGCCACCACCGCCCGATCCGCCGCCGCCGCCGCCGTAGCCACCACCGCCGTAGCCACCACCGCCAAAACCACCGCCTCCGGTGCCGCCGACGTAATCATATCGACCGGTGTTGCCATTCGCGGTGAACGCCGCAGGCGTTGTCGTCGGTGCCGGTAGCAAGGAGCCCGGCCCACCGATGTCGCCGATGACTTCACCGCCGATAATGGGCAGCCCACCACCCCCGGCCATAATCGAGGGCGCGCATGGCAAAGCTGCCGCAAGAGCAGGGGCGCGAAAATGCTCGGGCTTGTGGTCGAGCCGGTTTGCGGCGCGATGCAGCATATGCGCGAACGCATGGCGCGCCGGAGCGTGGACGGCAAGAATCGCGGGCGGTGCAACAGCTGCAGGGCAGACGCACATCGCCAATATTTTGGCTTTGATCACAAATAAACCTTACACAACGCTAACTACTAACTAACGCACCGTTAACATGAATGTTTCCTTTAACGCTATTAAATTGAAGTTAACGCTGGCATATCGCCGCAGATAGCAGCCCCGGCTGGGCGCTAGCTGTGCTTTCGCCTATGACGTCGACGATGAGTGGTTTCGTTCCGCCCGCGCCGACACCCTTGGCGCGACCGCTTTCGCGTTTGGCCGGAGCGCGGATGTTGCTCGACGATCCGCTCGGGATGTGGACCAATCGCCATTTCGACGAATGGGTGGTCAGCGGTAAATCGCTTTTGGGCCATATCACCATTGTCAGCGATCCTGCGGCAATCCGGGCGTTCATGATCGATCGCACGGCGAACTACGTTAAAGACGACCTCCAGCTCCGCGTCCTTAAGCCCAGCCTCGGTGAAGGGCTGTTCACAGCCGACGGGGCAGCGTGGAAAACACAGCGACGTGCGCTCGCGCCGTTGTTTACGCCGCGCAGTGTTGCCGGTTTTGCGCCCGTTATGGCAGCCGCGGCAGGGGCACTCGTCGACCGGTGGTTAACGCGCGGTCCGCGCAGTGTCCTTCAGGTCGATCGCGAAATGACGCGACTCACACTTGACGGTCTCGATCGCTCGATCTTCTCCGGTGCGCTGACCCGCGACCGCGCGGCCGTTCACGAGGCTCAAGCGTATTTCGCGGCGATGGGGGCGGTCGATCCGCTCGACCTTTTCGGCGCGCCGACATGGGTGCCGCGCATCCGTCGATTGCGCTCACGTCCGGTGACGCGGTTCTTCGAGGCGTTGATCGACCGCATCGTGACGGACCGCGCCACCCTCCTCGCTACGAAGCCCACCGCGGCGCCGCGTGACCTGCTGACACTGCTGTTTGAAGCGCGCGATGCCGAAACCGGCGAGGGGCTGTCGCGGGCGATTGTTCGCGACAACGTCCTTACGTTCCTCGGCGCAGGCACCGAGACGACGTCGAGCGCACTGGCTTGGGCGCTCTATCTGTTGTCGCAAGATCACTCGGCGCGCGACCGGATCGAAGCCGAGGTCGATCAAGTTGTCGGCGCGCGCGATGTTACAACCGATGATCTGCCACACCTCGTGTGGACACGGGCGGTCATCGACGAGACGCTGCGCCTATATCCGACCGCGCCGCTGATCCAGCGAATGGCGATCGCTACCGACACGCTCCACGATGTCGTTATCCCGGCGCAATCGACCGTCGTCTACGCACCGTGGGTTCTGCACCGCCACCGCAAGCTATGGGATCGGCCCGAGGCATTCGATCCCACCCGCTTTCTGCCGGGCGCGCCGCCGATCGACCGATTCGCTTATCTCCCGTTCGGCGCGGGGCCACGGATTTGCATCGGTGCAAGCTTCGCGCTGCAGCAGGCCGTCGTCTCGCTGGCAACGATTGTCGGGCGACTCCGCGTCGATCTTCTCGCGGGGGCGATGGTAATGCCCGAACACCGGATCACCCTGCGTCCAAAGGGCGGCTTGCCGATGCTGGCGACCGCGCGCTGACGAGCCGCGTTGCTCGATGTTGGGCCAGGAGGAGAGGCTCACCCCACCGACTGCGGTTGAAGCCGTGACGGCGACGGCGCATGGAGTACCGATGACAAGCTCCACCCTATCGACTTCCGGCCTGATCGTCGCGCATCATCTTGGCGAAGCGGCGGGAGGGCTGGTCGCGGCACATCCGGCAGTTGCCGAAGCGCGGACGCTCGACCTGACGCAACGGTGGGACCTGCCAACCGATGTCGATGTCGTCTTCGCGCTGCATAGCGCCACCGACCCGACGGCGCACCATGTCCCCCGTCCCACCGGCTGGCCCGGTCGCGTCAAGTTCGTCCAGCTCGCATCGTCAGGCAGCGACGGCTACCCCGAGTGGCTCGGCGACGGGCCGGTCGTCGCATCATCCGCCGGGACGAGCGCCCCAGCGATCGCCGAGTTCGTCCTTGCCGCGATGCTGATGGTGGAGAAACGGCTTCCGGCGGTGGTTGTTACCGATGGGGCATGGACGTCGCAGGCGGCAATCATCGCCAAACCGCTGGGGACCCTCGATGGCCGGACCCTTGGCCTGCTGGGTGTCGGCGAAATCGGGTCGCGCGTCGCAGCGCTCGCGGCCGCCTTTGGCATGACGGTCATCGCTCATCGTCGGAGCGCGGTTGTGATCGACGGGATCGAGCTGGTCGCTTTTGAGGACCTGCTGCGCCGGTCGGACCACCTCGTCATCGCCGCGCCCCTGACGCCAGCGACGACGGGCATGATCGGGATCGACGCCTTGGCGAAAATCAAGGCCGGGGTGCATATCGTCAACATCGCCAGGGGCGGACTGATCGATACGACCGCGCTCATTGCCGCCCTCGAATCCGGGCGCGTCGGTTTCGCGAGCCTCGACGTGACCGACCCGGAGCCACTGCCCCCCGGCCACCCGCTGTGGGCCGCGCCGAACGTCCGCATCACGCCGCACATCGCGTGGAGCTCGCCACGAACCGGCCAGCGGATCTTCGCGCTGTTCGCCAACAACCTTGGGCGCTTCGCGCGCGGCGAAACGCTTATCAATCAGTTGTAATCATGGCTTGATCGGCGTGGTGCCCGGGGGCGGATTTGAACCACCGACACGGGGATTTTCAATCCCCTGCTCTACCCCTGAGCTACCCGGGCGCTTCACCAAGCGAGCGGCGGATTTAGGCGTCGCTGCTCGCGTTGTCCAGCGCGTCGTCACCCGGCAGGATGTGGCGCTCGCCGAGCCAGTCGAGCAAGTCGCGATCCTTGCACCCCGCCGAGCAAAACGGCGCGTCGCGGACACTCTGCGGGCGGGTACAGCGGACGCAGCGGGGTTCAGGCGAAAGGGGCGACATACCCTGCCGAGATGGGAAGCGACCGGTCGGCGCGCAAGCCGATGTCGCCGCCGCGCCGCCGCCCTAGCTCGTCGATCAGCCGCCGATGGTCGCCAAGCCATTGTATGACCACGGGCGATGCGACGAGGGTAGCTGTGCCGATCCCGTCGCGTTCGGCGGTGCGAAGCAAGGCAAGCGCCGCCGTTGTGACGCGGTCGGCGCGCAACAGCTCGAGGAGCGACGCCCGGTGGCGCGGACGGACGATTTGCGCGAAACCGAAACCGTTGACCGCCGTCCGCTCGAACGGCGGTGGCAGGGCGGCATCCAGCCGGACGCCGATCGCACCCCGCGCGGCCTTATCCGCCACCGTCGGAAAATCGATGCCGATCGATCCGGTCAGATCGAAGCGGATGATCGCTGCTGCAACCGCGTCGGCCGATGCCAGTGCCAATGCGACCGGCGGAAGATCGCCATCGACGTCGATGACCGTCATCGCCGGGGTTGGGCTGATCGTCAGCGAACCGCCCGGAAAGGTGACGATCCCGGTCAATGCGGTCTCGACAAGCTCGCTCCAGCCAACCTCCTCGAAATAGCCCGGCGACGGTGACGATGCGACAGCGATGTCACGCGCGCCCAAGCGAGCGATCAGGTCCGAACCGGCGCAAACCGCCTCCGCCGTCGCGACAACTTTGGCGAGCCGCCGTCGCCCCGTCTCGACAAGCGCCTCGCGGACGACGCGTACGCGAAGGGTAATGCCCTCGGTCAACGTTGCCGGAACTGGGCTGAGGAGCGCCTCGACGCCGTCCGCCACGACGATGCCCCGAACACCAGCGACAAGGATCACGGTCAGGCGCGCCTCGCGCACATCGCCCGCGCGCCAGCCGCCGATATCGCGGTCGCGTTCGATATGTGCCTCGACGATGGCACCGTCGACGACGACGATCACGCGCGTCTCGCCGATCCCATATTCGACGAACGCCCTACGCATCGATTCCCGCCGCGCGGAGCAGCCGCCGGGTTTCGTACAATGGCAGGCCGACGACCCCGCTCCACGACCCGGAGAAGGCGCGCACCAACGCCGCCGCACTGCCCTGAATGGCATAGCCGCCGGCCTTGCCGCGCCATTCCCCACCCGTGAGATAACGTTCGATTTCATCGAGTTCGAGGCGTTTGAAGGTCACAGCCGAGGTCGACGTCGCAGTACGAACGCCGCCGCACGCGTCCGCCACCGCGACCGCTGTGACGACGCGGTGCCGCCGACCCGACAACAGAGTCAAACAGGCTCGCGCTTCGGCGTCACTTTCCGCCTTCGGCAGGATCCGCTGCCCGACGAAGACGACGGTATCGGCGGCAAGCACGACCGCGCCGGGATGCCGCGCCGCGACGGCACGCGACTTCGCCTCGGCGAGCCGCATTGCATGGGTCACCGGCACTTCACGGTCGAACGGCGTTTCGTCGATATCCGCCGCGTCGACCGCGTCCGGGACGATGCCGATCTGTGCAAGCAGCGCGAGCCGACGCGGGCTGCTCGACGCGAGGATCAGGCGAGCCATTCGACAGTCACCCCGTGCGGATGGGCATAAGCGAGCAGCCGATCGTCGCCGCTAGGCCACAGCCTGAGACGAAGCGCCGGCAGCGTGGCCACCGACGAGGCGGCATCCATCTCGAACCGGAGCCACGCCAACGGCGCAGTGGCGGTCGCCGACGCGCCGACTGCCGCTAGTTTGAGGGCGACGCGCGCCTGCGTCTCGGCGGTGAAATATTGGAAGGCGATACTATGGAAAACGACCGTCGTCGCACCCTCCGCCACCGCGACGTTCGCTTCGACCCAAGTCGCGGCGTCGCCCGCGTCGATCGGGGCGGGGTCGGCGACGAATCCGGCGAGGGCGGCGCTCAGCCGGGCGGCGCGGGCGGCCTGTTCGGGCCAGACATATGCCAACAGCTTGTCGGCGTCGCGGGCGTCGACCGGCGTTAGGTCGACACCGCGACGGGCGATGACGACGATTTTTGTGACGGGCGGTAGCGGGCCACGCCAGTCGGGGGTGAGGACGACCGGCGCATTGTCGGGGCCAACCTTCACACCATTGAAATCATAACTATAATGGTCGAGCCGCAGATTGATCCCGGCACTCGCACCCAGCTCGAACAGGCGCAGCGGCAGCCCGGTAGCGGCGGCAATCACCATCAGCCCCGGCATCAGAACCGCTGACCGCGCGACCTCATTCGTCTGCGGCGGCGAGTCGAGCCACGGCAGCAGGCGTTCGTCGGCCAAGGCAGCGGCGACCTGTCGCGCGAAATCCGCCGTGTCGGTTAGCGGTTGCGGCGGATACATCGCGGCAAGGTTGGGCAAATTACCGCCGCGGACCAGCCCATTCAGACCACCGGTCAGCCGCAAAACGACCGCATCGGCGATCGGATCGCCCGGCCAGTCGAGGATGCGTGCGCCGACCGTTGTCGACCGATCGATGACGTCGCCAAGGATGAGACAGAGATCGGCAGTGAAATCCGCGCCGAGGCGACGGCACCACCCGGCCTGGGTCGCAAACGCCGCCCGGATGTCGCCCTCGTTCATGGCACCGCCTGTGACAGCCCTGCGCTTGCCGCGCAACGCCGGGGTCGGTACGGCATTCCGATGCGTGACGAGTTGATCATCGCCCTGCCCAAGGGCCGTATTCTGAAGGAAGCTTTGCCGGTTCTGGCACGCGCCGGGATCGTTCCCGAACAATCGTTTAGCGATGAAAACAGTCGCGCGCTGAAGTTCTCGACCAACCTACCCGAAGTGTCGCTGATCCGCGTCCGGGCGTTCGACGTCGCTACCTTTGTCGCCTTCGGCGCGGCGCAGATGGGAATTGCCGGTAACGATGTTCTGATGGAGTTCGACTTCAGCGAAATCTACGCGCCGGTCGATCTGGGCATCGGGCGTTGCCGCATTGCGGTCGCCGAACCCTCCGAACAGGCCGCCAGCGACGACCCGCGAACGTGGAGCCACGTCCGTGTCGCGACCAAATATCCGCGTGTCACCCACACCTATTTCGCCCGGCGCGGGGTGCAGGCCGAATGCGTAAAGCTGAATGGCGCCATGGAGTTGGCCCCGATGCTGGGGCTATGCGACCGGATCGTCGACCTCGTTTCGACCGGTCGCACGCTCGCCGAAAACGGGCTGGTCGAGGTCGAAACCATCGCCGAAGTCAGTTCACGGCTGATCGTCAACCGCGCCGCGTTCAAGATCCGCACCGACGTCGTGCCGTGGGTCGAACGCTTCCGCGCTGCCGCGACGGGGAACCATGCCGCTTCGACTTGATGCCACCGCTCCGACGTTCGACCGCGATTTCAAAGCGTTGGTCGATGCCCGCCGCGAAAGCGACGCCGGCGTCGCCCGCGATGTCGCCGCCATCATCGCCGACGTCCGGGCGCGGGGAGATGTCGCGGTTGCCGAACTGACGGCGAGATTCGATCGGGTCGATCTCGTGGCGTCGGGGGTCGAGATCGACCGTGCCGCAATTACCGCTGCGCGAGCGAGCGTCGCCCCCGATGTCCTGGCGGCGCTCAAACTGGCGGCCGATCGCATCCGCGACTTCCATGTGGCGCAGCGTCCTATCGGCCTCGACCGGACCGATACGCAAGGAATTAGAACGGGTTATCGCTGGACGCCGGTGAGCGCTGCAGGGATTTACGTCCCTGGCGGACGCGCCGCCTATCCGTCGTCGGTGCTGATGAACGCAATCCCCGCCAAGGTCGCCGGAGTCGGGCGACTGGTGATGGTTACGCCGACGCCGGGCAATGAAATCAATCCCTTGGTCCTGGTTGCCGCCGAATTGGCGGGGGTCGATACAGTTTACCGCATCGGCGGAGCGCAGGCCGTTGCGGCGCTCGCCTTTGGGACCGCGACGATCGCGGCGGTCGACAAGATCACGGGACCGGGCAACGCGTGGGTCGCCGAAGCCAAGCGGCAAGTCTTTGGGATCGTTGGTATCGACATGGTTGCGGGGCCGTCGGAGGTGGTCATCGTCAGCGATTCGCGGTCCGATCCCGAATGGGTCGCCGCCGATCTTCTCGCCCAAGCCGAGCATGACGCCGTCGCGCAGTCGATCCTGATCACCGATTGCGCGGCCTTCGGCGACGCGGTCGCGGCGGCGGTCGAGCGGCAACTGCCTGAGTTAACGACGGAAAAGTCGGCGCGCGCAAGTTGGGAAAGTTACGGCACGATCATTGTCGTTGCCGATTTCGCCGCCGCTATCCCGCTGATCGACGCGCTGGCAGCCGAGCATCTTCAGATCATGCTCGACAATCCCGACGTTGTTTTTCAATCGGTTAGCCATGCCGGGTCGATCTTTATCGGGCGGCATACGCCCGAGGCGGTCGGCGATTACGTCGCGGGGCCGAACCACGTCCTGCCGACCGGCCGAAGAGCAAGGTTTTCCAGTGGCTTGGGCGTGACCGACTTTATGAAGCGGACGACGTTTCTCGACGTCGGGGCGACCGGCCTCGCCGCGATCGGCCCCGCTGCGGTAACCTTGGCGAAGGTCGAAGGGCTCCCGGCACACGCCAATTCGGTTCGTTTGCGCCTCAAGTCGTAGCGGCGACGCGGGACGACGCCGCGGTGCACCCGCGGTACGCTGGTCACGTGCACGCGGACGCGAGGTGTCACGGCGCGGGCCGTGAGCTTAGCCCCGCCCGACCCTTATTGTGGCGGATCGACACGATCGCGCGCGCGGTCGAAGGCATCGCGCGCGCGGTCCTCGTCGGCGCGGGCGCGGTCGGCGGCGTCATCGATCGCCGCCCGCGCGGCGTCGGCAGCAGCGGCGACCTCGTCACCGACGATGCCGCCAAGGTCGGGAACGAACGACCGCACCGGCGGCGG
>JBBRQR010000106.1:0-9159 GCA_038226115.1 Sphingomonadales bacterium
GCGAGCAACACGCTGCCGACCATCGCAAGCACCGCGCCGGGGTAGAAGAACAGCCACTTCGGCGCGAACGTCAGCAGGAACTTCAGGTGCCGCCAGCCGTCGCGCCACGAGCGCAGGTGAGGTGGGCGTGAGCGGCCATCGGGCGACAGCGTCGTCGGCACTTCGGCGACGCGCAGGTTGGCCAGCGTCGCCTTGACGACCATCTCCGACGCAAACTCCATGCCGGGCGTCTTGAGGCCGAGGCCGAGGATCGCATCGCGGCGGAAGGCGCGCAGGCCGCAGTGGAAGTCGCCGATCTGCGACGGGTAGAACAGCCGCCCGACGAAGCTGAGGACGGGGTTGCCGAGGTAGCGGTGGAGCGGCGGCATCGCGCCGGGCGCGATCCCGCCCTGAAAGCGGTTGCCCATGACGAGGTCGCAGCCATCGCGCAACTTGGCGACGAACGGCATCAGCCCGAGGAAGTCGTAGCTGTCGTCGCTGTCGGCCATCGCGACGAAAGTCCCGCGCGAGGCGACGATGCCCGCCTGCAACGCCGCGCCATAGCCACGCACCGGCACCGCGACGACGCGCGCGCCAAGGTCGGTGGCGATCTTCTGGCTGCCGTCGGTCGAGCCGTTGTCGGCGATGACGACTTCGCCGACGACGCCCGACTCGGCAAGGAAGCGGTTCGCCTTCTCGATGCACGTCGCCAGCGTTTCGGCCTCGTCGAGGCACGGCATGACGATCGACAGCTCGATCGCGTCCGCCGTTTCGGCTCGCGCCAGTGTCATCACGTTCATCGTTGTCCCTCGTTCATGCGCCCGCCCGTACGACCGAATGTCGCAACCGAATATGAACAAGTAAGCGAAGTAAGCGCCGACGACGGTCCTTTTCGGGCGGGCAGGGGGCGTCTGGGGGCGAAGTTCACACGAAGTTCACGCCCGCGACGAAAAATCATAATCCTCTCGGTCCTATAGCGCGCCGGAAATCCGCTTTTGTGTCGCTGCTGCGCGCTGCGTGAGCTGTCGTACCGTTCACCGTCGTCCTTCTATTCCTCGGCGGACCATACCCCACCGCCGGGGCTGTAGGACAGCGATTTTACCGCGCTACGTCAGATGGAACGCCTCGCGCAGGCCGTCGACGACGAACTGCGCGGCCAGTGCGGCGAGGACGACGCCGAGCAGGCGGGTGATCATCGCCTCGATCTTGTCGCCGATCAGCCGCATTACGGGACCGGCGGCAAGCAGCGCGGCGAGCATCGTCAGCAGCACGGCGGCAAGCGCAGCGAATACCGCAAGGTGCGCCTCGAGCCCATCCGCCCGCGCGGTCAACAGCATGATCGCGGCGATCGACCCGGGACCGGCGATCATCGGAATCGCCATCGGGAAGACGCTGATGTCCTCTTCGACGCTCTCGCGCCCGCGAACGACTTCCTCGGCGCGGTCTTCGCGGCGCTCGGTGCGCTTTTCGAAGACCATGTCGATCGCGATGAGGAAGACCATGATGCCGCCGGCGATGCGGAACGCGGCGAGGCTAATCCCGAGCGCCGACAGAAAGCCTTCGCCGAAGATCCCGAAGGCGAACAACACCCCGGCAGCGATCGCGGTCGAGCGCAGCGCCATGTTGCGGCGGTGGGCGGCGCTCGCGCCGGGCATCAGCGACGAAAAGATCGGCACGCACCCCGGCGGATCGAGGACGACGAACAGCGTGACGAACGCCGAGACGAAGAGGGCGACGAGGTCGGTCACAGCCCGACCACCGGCGGCAGGCCCGCGCGGCGGTGCGCGGCGACGAGGGTGTTGCGGAGAAGGCACGCGATCGTCATCGGCCCGACCCCGCCGGGGACGGGGGTGATCGCGGCGGCGACGGCGAGCGCCTCGGCAAAGGCGACGTCGCCGACGAGCCTCGTCGTCCCGTCGGCGTTAATCAGCCGGTTCATGCCGACATCGATGACGACTGCGCCCGGCTTGAGCCATGCCCCGCGCACGAGGTTCGGCACGCCGACGGCGGCGACGACGATGTCGGCGCGAGCGACGTGGGCGGCGAGGTCGCGCGTCCGGCTGTGTGCGAGCGTCACCGTCGCCGACGCCGCCGTCAGCAGCGCCGCCATCGGCTTGCCGACGATGTTCGAGCGCCCGATAACGATCGCCTCGGCTCCGCTCAAGTCGCCGACGACATCCTTGAGCAGCAGCAGGCACCCGGTCGGGGTGCACGGAACCAGCCCCGGCAGTCCCGTCGCCAGCCGTCCGGCGTTGACCGGGTGGAAGCCATCGACGTCCTTGTCGGGGTCGATCGCGACGAGCACCTTGGCCTCGTCGATATGCTTGGGCAGCGGGAGCTGGACGAGGATGCCGTCGACGGCGTCATCGGCGTTGAGCGTCGCGACGAGCGCGAGCAGGTCGGCCTCGGTCACGTCGACGGGCAGCCGGTGTTCGATCGAGCGCATGCCCGCGCTCGCGGTGCGCGCGATCTTGTTACGGACATAGACCGCGCTCGCCGGATTCTCGCCGACGAGGACGACGGCGAGCCCCGGCATCCGCCCGCGCGCGGCCGCAAAGGCGGGGACGGCGGCGGCAACCCGCGCGACGAGAGCGGCGGCGTGTGCCTTGCCGTCGATCAGCATTGCGGTCATGCCGCGACCTTCGCCGCCGTCAGCGACTGGAGCTTGCGCACCAGCGCGACTGGATCGCCGTCGATCGTCACCACCTTCGACCGCGTCGTCTCGCCGCCGGTGACGGCGACATCGCGCGGCTTGACCCCGAGCCACCGCGCGAGGGTCGCCTCGACCGCGTCGTTCGCCTCGCCGTCGACCGGGGCGGCGGCGACGCGGACGGTCAGGTGCGGCTTGCCCTCGGCATCGGCGATCAGGCCCTCGACCGCGTTCCGCCCGCCGCGCGGCGAAACGCGGACCGTCAGCGTCACGCCGCCGGTCACTGGCCCCCACGCCTTCACGTTACGACAGCGCTAGATCGCGCATGATCGCAGGGTAGAGGTAGTTCTGGATGAGGACGATCAAGAGGAACAGGACCATCGGCGACAGGTCGATCCCGCCCATGTCGGGGATGATCCGGCGGATCGGACGGAGCAGGGGTTCGAGGATCGCTTCGAGCCCGCGCTGCACGCCGCGAACGACATTGTTATACGTGTTGACGACGTTGAACGCGATCAGCCACGACATGACCGCATAGACGATCAGCAGCAGCTTGAGCAGCCCCAGCAGGTAGATCACGACGAAATCGAGCAGCGCGACGATGGTATTCACGTGGGCTCCCCGCCGCTGTGTTCAGGGCGCATTTAGGGGGTCGTGGGCGCAGGCGCAATCGACGCCGCGCGCATTCCTCCCTATCGGGGGTGGGGGAGGATCAGGCGTGGACGAGCGTTCCGGCACCCGCGCGGGTGAAGATTTCGAGCAGCATCGCGTGGCCGACGCGCCCGTCGAGGATGACCGCCGCGCCGACGCCGGCGCCGACGGCGGCGACGCAGGTTTCGATCTTGGGGATCATCCCGCCGGAAATCGTGCCGTCGGCAACAAGGCCCGCGATCGCCTTCGGGTTGAGGTCGGTCAGCAGGTCACCGTTTCTGTCGAGCACCCCGGCGACGTCGGTCAGCAGGAACAGCCGCGCCGCGCCGATTGCGGCGGCGACCGCGCCCGCCATCGTGTCGGCGTTGACGTTGTACGTCGTCCCGTCCGCTCCCGCCGCGACGGGGGCGATGACCGGCACGATGTCGGCAGCAATGAGGACGTCGATCAGGCGGCGATCGACCGATATCGGCTCGCCGACGAAGCCGAGGTCGATCTCGTGCTCGATGGCGCTGCCGGGATCGCGCCGCGTCCGCGTCGCCTTGATCGCGCGGACAAGGTTCGCGTCCTTGCCGCAGATGCCCGCCGCGCGGCCCCCGGCGGCGTTGATCCAGCCGACAAGCTCCTTGTTGATCGATCCGGCGAGGACCATCTCGGCGACCTGTGCGGTTGCGGCGTCGGTCACGCGCAGGCCGTCGACGAATTCGCTTTTGATCCCCAGCCGCCCGAGCATCGCGCCGATTTGCGGCCCGCCGCCGTGGACGACAACGGGGTTGATGCCGCACGCCTTGAGCAACACGATGTCCTCGGCAAAGTCGCGCGCCAGCTCGGCGTCGCCCATCGCGTGGCCGCCGTATTTGACGACAAAAATTTGGCCCGCGTAGCGCTGGAGATACGGCAGCGCCTCGATCAGCGTTTCGGTTTTCGCCAGCGCGAGGGGGTCGGGGGCATGGTCGCTCATCGTGCGCCCTATGACGGGCCTAGTGCCGGATGAACAGGCCGATTGTCAGCGCGACGCCGATGACGACGACCGCGACGCGCAAGACCAGCACCGGCACGCGCTTGAGCAGCACCGCCCCGGCATAGCCACCGATCATCGATCCGGCCCCGACGGCGAGCGCCTTGGTCCACGGGATCGCTGTCGTCAGCGCGAAAACGAGCGCGGCGGCGATGTTTGAAATCGCGACGAGGACGTTCTTGGTCCCCCCGGCGTTGCGGATCGGCATCCGCGCGAGGGTGAGGGCGGCAAGCGTGACGATCCCCGCGCCGCCGCCGAAAAAGCCGCTGTATGTCGCGATGGCGGCCTGGATCAGCGCCGAAACCCATGCGGGCGGGGCGGTGCCGCCACCCTGCGGCTTGGGGCCGAAGCTGCTCCACGCGAACAGCCCGGTCGCCGCCAGGACCAGCCACGGCACCATCGCGCCGAACAGCTTGGGCGGGGTGACGAGCAACAGGAACGCGCCGCCGATGCCGCCGACGAGGCTGATCGCGGCGAGCACGCGGAAGTCGAGCCGCTCGGTCCCGGCGACGAGGCTGCGTCCGGCGATGCCCGTCGTTACCTGGCCGGGAAACAGCGCAACGGTCGAGGTGATGTTCGCCAGCCGCGGGTCGAGCCCGGTTAGGATCAGCGCCGGCAGGGTGACGAAGGACCCACCCCCCGCGAGCGCATTCTGCGCTCCCGCCCAGATTCCGGCGGCAAAGAGGAGGGCCAAAAGCATCGTTGCGGGTTGGAGCCTGCGCTGGGCAGCGTCAAGGCAACGCTTTGTCCCCGCAGTCGTTGACCGCCGATGAAACCGGCTATCCGCACCGTCACCACCCGCAGCGAAACGCTGGTCGCGGTGTGCAAGAAATGTGGCAAGAAGGTCGGCGGTGGCTTCGGCGACGGCGGCAAGACGTCGTTGGCCAAGGCGTTGAAGAAGAGCCTCAACCTGCCGAAATGGAAACGCTCGCCGATCCGCATCGTCGAGACGGGGTGCATGAAACTCTGCCCGAAAGGCGCGGTCGCGGTGACGACGAGTGGCGATGCGCGGCTGGTGTATGTGATTCCCGAAGGCACGCCGGTGGCGGAAGTCGCGGCGCATTTGGGGTTGGCAAGAGAAGCTGCGGTTAAAAACTCGGTCGTTCGAACGATCGAAAAGGAGTAAATTGCCCTCGATCATTAGGAGCCGATCTATCTAAAAATATGAGTCATAACCTCACCTTGATAGTCTTTAAGACTAATCCAATCGTCACCGGCTATAATTAGATGATCTTGAAGTATAATTTTCATCGGAAGACACAGCTTTGCAACTTCGACACTGAAATGGATATCGTCTTGGCTCGGGCTAGGTCGACGACTGGGATGATTATGCGCTAATATTATTCTTGCCGCGCCAATATTCACAGCGCGTTTCAATATTTCTATGGGATAGGCGGCTACTCGATCATTTGTTCCCCGCCATAAAGTGTCCCCATTTAATAAGTGGAAATTATTATCAAGAAACAGAACATGCAGTTCCTCGAGATCAACGTCTCGCAGCCGCGAGACTAAATATTCTTTTAGATCATCCGAGCTAGTAATGCGTGGACGGTCCTGCAGAGCCGACCTCAGCGAATGCATCCTGAACGTGTATAAGAACCGAAAAAATGAAATCAAACGATCGGTCATACCGTCAATTTGACTTAAACGAACACTTGAAGCTGAGATTATTGCCGATAATGAGCCAAACTCATGAAACAGGCGATCAATAAGTTCGGTAACCGCCACGTTATGGTCGCAAAACAATACTACGATCGAAAGCAGCTGTCTATCAGATAACGTTAAATCGTGATCACTGCGCAGCTGCGCCCCTATAACTGAGATTAACAGCGCGCGCGACTGACCCAAAACCACTAGCCCTATGACTGACACATCGCGACAGTAGGGCTATCATGATTAAGAAATTACTTAACGATTTTAGTGTTTTAAAAAAACGCCTGCAATCCCGTCTGCGCCCGCCCGAGGATTAGGGCGTGAACGTCGTGCGTCCCCTCATAGGTGTTGACCGCCTCCAGGTTCATCACGTGCCGGATGACGCCGTATTCATCCGAAATCCCGTTGCCGCCGTGCATGTCGCGGGCGTTGCGGGCGATGTCGAGCGCCTTGCCGCAGTTGTTGCGCTTGATCAGGCTGATCGCTTCCGGCGCGAGCGTGTGTGCGTCGAGCATCCGTCCGGCGGCGAGCGCGGCGTGGAGGCCCAGCGTGATCTCGGTCTGCATGTCGGCCAGTTTCTTCTGCACCAGTTGCGTCTGCGCCAACGGCCGCCCGAACTGCTTCCGATCGAGCGTGTACTGCCGCGCGGCGTGCCAGCAGAACTCGGCCGCCCCCATCGCCCCCCACGCGATGCCGAAGCGCGCGTTGTTGAGGCAGCCGAACGGACCGGCGAGGCCGCTGACACCCGGCAACAGGCGGTCGGCTGGAATGTGGCAATCCTGCAAGACGATCTCGCCCGTCACCCACGCCCGTAGCGCAAACTTGCCCTGAATCTTTGGCGTCGAAAGGCCGACGTCGCCGCGCTCGACGATGAAGCCGCGGATCGCGTCCTTGCCGTCGTTGCCCTTGAGCTTCGCCCAGACGACGAAAATGTCGGCGACGGGGGCGGAGGTAATCCACATCTTCGCGCCGTTGAGGACATAGCCGTCGGCGGTCGCGACGGCGCGCGTGCTCATGCTGCCGGGGTCGGAACCGGCGTCGGGCTCGGTCAGACCGAACGCGCCGATTTTCTCGCCGGTGGCGAGAGTGGGCAGATATTTGTCGCGCTGTTCGGCGGTGCCGTAGGCGTGGATCGGGTACATGACGAGGCTCGACTGGACGCTCATCGCCGAACGGTACGCCGAATCGACGCGCTCGACCTCGCGCGCGACGAGGCCGTAGGCGACATAGCTCGCGCCCGCACAGCCATAGCCGTCGATGGTGATGCCGAGCAGCCCGGCCGCGCCGAACTTGCGCATCAGGTTGGGGTCATAGGTCTCGTGGCGGTTGGCCTCGCGCACGACCGGCATCAGCTCGGCGTCGCAAAAGGCGCGCGCCGAATCGCGGATCATCACCTCTTCGGGGGTCAGCGCGGCGTCGAAGCCGAGCGGATCGGTCCAGTCGAACGCGGGCCACTTGGGCGCGGCAGGCGTGGCGGTCGCAACGTCGATGCGGGTCTGGATATTCATGGGCGGGCTCCCTCTTTGCGCGTACCGTAGCGTATTGGCGGCGCGGGGTGAACCGCTTCAGCGTCGCGGTCGAACGACGAGTCGGCATGGTTTCACGCGACCGGAATGTGCTGGCGCAGGATCATCGACTGACTTGCGGTGGCGAGCAGCGCGCCGCTTTGCGCGAACAGCCGCATCCGCCCGTGGACGAAGCCCCCGGCAGCCCCATCGATCTTGGTATCGCACAGCACCCATTCGGTCGGGACCAACCCCATGAAGCGGATCGTGTTGTCGAGGCTGTTGCCGCCCGACGCCGCCCCGACCGCGTGGCCGACGCCCGACGGCAGGAAATCAGCCATCAGCGCGAGGGTCACGCGGTCGACGACGCCATCTTGCGGGCGGACCCACATCGTCGACACGCCGTCGGGGCTGGGGCCGCCCACATTACGTTCCGCGCCGAAGCGCCCGCGCGCGCTGCGCTGTTCGAACGCGGCGTTGATGTCGTCGGGGTGGCGCGGCCAGTCGTTGACGACCGGCGGACAGTCGTCGGGCGGCGGCACGTCGGGGATCTGGCTCCACTGCATCGTCACCGCGTCGGGGCGGCTGCCGAGCGCGGCGTTCACCGTCAGGATTTCGGTGTCGCCGACATGGCCGGTGACGCGCGCCTGGCTCGAATAGCGCCCGCTGACCGGCACGACGACATCGAGGTCGAGCGTCGCCGGGGGCCGTGCGAACGACAGATATTGCGCCGTCGCCCACACCGTCGGGCGTCCGGTCGCCGCCTCGACCGCTGCGATCGCTGCCCCCATCCCCGCGCCGCCGAACAGGAACTGGTTGTCGCGGTGGCCGACGCACACTTGCGGCGTAATCCTGAGGCCGAAGCGGTGCGGGTCGCCGGTGGTGTCGAGTGCGATCATCGTGCCGCTCCGTGGATGAAGGCGCGGACGTGGTCGATCAGTTCGGCGCTGGCGAACGGCGCGATCGGCGCGGGGGGTGCGCCGGTATCGGTAAGCAAGCGGTCGATCAGCGGGGCGAGGTCGGCTTCGGTCGCGGCGACGTACAGGCCGTCGCGCTGCCCGACAGTGGCCGCGGTCGCGAGCTGGTGGTCGGTGTTATGCTCGCCCATCGTCCGCAGCCGCGGGAGCATGACGAGCGGCTTGCCTGCCTGGATCGCCGAAATGATCGAGCCCATGCCCGCGTGCGCGACGAACAGCGCGGCGGCGGCGAGATGCTCGCGGTACGCCGCCACCGGCATCAGCCGGACGAAACCGCCGTGGCGCGGTTCGTATGCCCCCTTGCCGATCTGAAAGAACACCGGCGTGGCGGGATGCGCCCCGGCCCAGTCATCCATTGTGCGGATCAGCCGGTCGAACGGCATCATCGATCCGGTCGAAACGAAAATGCCATCGCGCGGCACGTTCACAACACGCTGCCCCAGTAACCGACGTCGCCGGTGGCGAGGTCGGGCCACTGCGTCACCCGCTGCGTCGCGACGCGCGCGGCGAGGTTGCCCGATGACGACAGCACCTCCCCGTTGGCAATACTGTCGATCCATAACGTCCGCGCGCCGATCATCCGGGCGAACAGCAAGGCGAACAGCGGCGGCGCGGCCCCGGTCGTGACGACGACGTGCGGGCGGACGCGGAGCACGATCACCAGCATCCGCAGCGCAACCCCCGGCAGCCGCCACCAGTCGGCGCGCGACGCATCGCCAAAGGTGA
>JBBRQR010000107.1:0-9152 GCA_038226115.1 Sphingomonadales bacterium
CCGCGTCCATGTTGTCCAGGTGGCTGGCTTTGCTTGAGCGCCTGTTGCTGGCAACGCGCAAGGTCCGGTGCTCGCACCGGTTGCCGACGAGTTGGTCCGCTACATCGCCGACCAACACCTCATCGCGTCGACGGTGATCGGCCACTCGCTTGGCGGCGAGCTGGCGCTGATGCTTGCCGAACGATCGCCGACGCCGGTGGGCCGGGCAATGATGGTCGATGCATTGCCATATCTGCCGTTAATGTTCAGCCTGGAAGCAACGCCGGCGAGCATCGCACCGATGGCAGCGGCGATGCCCGACAAAACGGCGGTACAGTCTTCGACGGAGTTTGCCGCCGCCGAGCCGGCTGCAATGGCCCGGCTGAGCTAGACTGAGCCGGCGCGGACCAGCCTGACTGCCGCCGCAGCAAGGTCGGATCCGTGCGTCATTGCCCGACAAAAGACAGACTGCTTGCGGCGCTAAAGGCGCCTGCCGAGTTTTCGCCCAATACAAGTTGCCGCTATTTCAAAGTTTTCTCTTGGAAGCAGGCGGCGCATCTCCCTTGCTCATCTCACGCATAATCGTGGAAGGTGGACAGCGTCGGATTGTCGTAGCCGATCTCATTTCGCTTTCGCAAAGACTTTGTCTTTAGCCCGCAGCAGCTCAATAACCTGTTCCACTAGTCGTTCGGGCGCGCACGGTTTCATGTGAACGGTGAGGCTAGGGAAGCGCGCGGCGATTGCGGGCGGCAGTCCGGCCCCAGTCTGGACGACGATCGCCGCGCCGATTGCAAAAAGGCGCTCTATGACCGGGGTGATCTCGCCATCAGCCAGATTGACGTCGAGGATGGCGGCGTCGGGTGAGGTTTCGGCCAGAAGCGCCAATGCCTCGACAATCGTTGCGGCTGGCCCCAAAACCTTACCGCCGACATCTTCGACCGCCATTTGAAGCGCCAATGCGATGAAGGTTTCGTCTTCAGCGATAAAGATGGTGGCGTGGTCAAGCAAAGCCTGTGCTCCAGAACCAGGACATACAATGGGTGTTTGACCAACGCGTTACGGCGTCAGTCGCTCCATCGCCACCGATAAATGGACCGTCAGCCCTTCCGGATTCCAAGTAAACGTCAGCTTTCCGTCCAGTTGCCCTCGTGCACTTGTGCGGGCCAGCTGGCTGCCAAAGCCTTCCCGTGCAGGCGGCCCGCTGATCTTTGGACCATCGCGCTCGGCCCAAGAGAGTTGCAGACAGCCGTTTTCGACAAACCAGCGCACATCGACGCGCCCGTCGGGCGTGCTGAGCGCGCCATATTTTGCAGCGTTTGTCGCAAGTTCATGGATCACCAAGGCCAAGCTGGTGATGGACGCGCCGGAAATCTCCACCTCTGGCCCCTCGATAGTTGCACGGACACCTATGCTGGTTTCGGCGAGATCGAGATGAGATGCGAGAATCGTCCGGATCAATTCGTTCACCGTCATCTTGCTCTCGGCGGTCGCGCTGCCAGGCTCACTCGACCGGATGAGTCGGTGGGCAGTCGACAGCGCGCTCAGACGACCCAGAATCGTCGTTGCCAGATCCTTTACTGTCAGCGCCGATCGCGCGCTGAGGGACACAACGCCCTGGATGATGGCGAACAGGTTCTTGACCCGGTGGTCCATCTCCTTGAGCAACAGTCCCTGCTGCTCGTTGTACCGGCGTCGGTCGGTAATATCGACGAACGTGCACACCGCGCCCTTGAGTTCGCCATCGTAGATGATCGGGCGGACCCAATATTCGACAGGAATCTTACGACCATCGACCCGAAAGAAGACTTCGTCATCACGGTGTGAAGGCTCGCCGGTTTTGGCGGTAAGGTAGATCGGCGAACTTTCACTGGGATAGGAACTACCATCAGTGCGCGAATGATGAATTATGCCGTGTAGTTTGCTGCCAATCACATTCTTATGGTCGGCGAACCCGAGCATTTTTAAGAAAGCGGCGTTGCACAGCGTCGTCTCGCCGTCGGTGTTGACGCAATATACGGCGTCAGCCACCGAATCGATCAGGAGACGAAGGTAATCCTTGGCCTCGCGCAGCGCGGCATCGCTAGCCTCGCGCGTTGTGATGTCGAGGAACGTCAGCACGACACCGTCGATCACATTATCGATAGTGCGATAGGGCCGTAGCCGCAGAATGAACGTCATCCCCGCGTCCTTCAGCGTAACCTGTCGCTCGACCACGCCCAAATCACGAAGCACGGTGACCACGTCGCGCCTGAGCTCGGAGTAATCTAGCAGGCTAACAATCTCAGTGATCGGACGCCCGACATCGGCTTCGCGCAAGTGGAATATGTCAGTCAGGCCGCGCGTAAAGCTACGCACCCGCAGTTTTTCATCAAGAAACAGCGTCGCGACCTCGGTGCTTTCAAGAAGGTTTTTGAGGTCGCTGTTGACGATCGTCAGCTGCTCGTTCTTGCTTGCCATTTCGGCGTTAACGGTCTGTATTTCTTCGTTAATCGATTGCATTTCCTCCTTGGCAGTTTCTAATTCTTCGTTCGACGACTGGAATTCTTCGTTTACGGATTGATATTCCTCATTCGAGGATTTCATCTCCTCGTTGGTAACCTCAAGTTCGTCGATCGTCGATTGAAGCTGGACTCGCGTGGTTCGCAATTCATGTTCGAGCGCCTGCACGACGCCAGCAGACTGCGCGCCGACCGACCCATTGGCCGGCGGCGTACTGGGCCCGGCATCCTGAAACGCAAGAACGAAATGGGTCGCCTCGCCGTTCTCCATTATCGGCTCGGCGATGAGCGTGACGCGGCGCAGCTGATTACCGAGGCGGACCTGGACATTTTCGTGCCGGACCGGCTTCCCGGTCGATTGCGTTTCCTGGAGCAGTACGCGCACCGGCGAGCGCAGCGGGCGGCGCAAAATGTCGAACAGCGCAAAGCTCGGCGCGCCAGCGGCTGGTTCCAGATACGGGCCGATCGCGCCGCCAGAAAAGCGCACGATCTGGTGCCGCGTGTCGATCACGAGGTGCGGCGGGTAGTGTTGTTCCATCAGTCGCCGCGCACTTTTGTCGATCCGGCTGTCAATCGACATTGCCGGCGCTGCGGGAACCGGTGCCGTGGTGCTGCCGCCCGCAGAAAATTCGGGCAACGCGGCGCTCTCGACTTCTCGACGGGCGAAGATGCGATGCTTTTTGTCGACGACGCTAAACAGGCGCACCGAGCGCGTGACCGATTCGGACGACCCGAGGAACAACCGCCCGCCCGGTTTGAGCGCGTAGTGAAAGGTCTTTATCACCCGGTCCTGCATCGCGGCGTCGATGTAGATCAGCAGGTTGCGGCATGACACCAGATCGAGCCGCGAAAACGGCGGATGCTTGATGATGCTGTGCGTCGAAAAAATGCACATCTCGCGGATTTCGGGAACGACACAGCACTCATCGCCATCCTTGGCAAACCAGCGCTCGGCGTGTTCGGGCGAAAGTCCGGCGATCGGCGTGCGATATCGGCCCAAACGCGCAATCGCGATGGCGCGTTCAACGATGTCGGTGGCAAAAATCTGCACCTTGGGCTTGGGGCGGCGGCGGTCCATCGCTTCGCGCAGCAAAATCGCAATCGAATACGCTTCCTGCCCCGTCGCGCAGCCAGGCACCCAGATGCGGATTTCGTCGTCGGCCCCTTTACCGGCAACAAGCCCCTTCAAAACCAACTCGTCGAGCGCTTCGAATGACGCAGGATCGCGGAAAAAGTGGGTGACGCCGATTAAAAGCTCGCGGAACAGTAGATCGAGTTCTTCAGGTTGTGCGCGGAACCGCTCGATATACGCCGCAGGGGTTTCGATCTCGAGCACCTGCATCCGCCGCTGCAAGCGGCGAACCAGCGTTTTTTCCTTATACTGCGTGAAATCATGGCCGCTGCGCGCGCGCAACGCACCGATGATCGTTGCGAGGTGCGACCCTGCATCGTGCCGCGTTCCGTCGTCGTCCTTGCTGCCGGCCACACCGGTCAGATGGTTGGCATAGGCGATCAGGCGAGCAGGCATGGCTTCGACCGCAAGCACGTCATCAACCTGACCGGTCGATGCAGCGCTCTGCGGCATCCCGGGCATGGCGTGGCTGTCGTACTCGGCCTGCGCAAGTGTAAGCCCCCCATGCTCCTTGATTGCGGTCAATCCGAGTGTTCCGTCGCTGCCCGTGCCGGACAGGATGATGCTGATCGCGTTCTCGCCGAGATCCTTGGCAAGCGATTGCATGAAAGTGTCGATCGGGCGGCGGTGCTCGCGCGGTGGCGCGGGTCGATCGACCTTCAGGCGGCGGTTCTGGATGGTCATGGTTGCGTCGGGGGGAATGACGAAGACGCAGTTGGGTTTGACGACCATGCCATCGGTGGCCTCGACGACTGTCATCGCGGTCACCTTGCCGAGCAATTCGGCCAGCATGCTTTTGTGGTCGGGGGCGAGGTGCTGCACGAGAACGAATGCCATGCCGCTGTCTGTCGGCATACATGAGAAAAACGAGCGATACGCTTCCAGACCGCCGGCCGACGCACCAATGCCGACAACGATGCCGGCGTCAGCCATGTGTTCGGCTCGCGATAGGGGCGCGACATCGATGCCATCCGGTTCCTTGGATGCCAAGTTCGATGGCTCGCCCTCGATGTCATCAGAGGTCATAAACCGACCGATTTTTCGAGGCTGATATGCATCGCAAAATCAGGCGCTTTCTCAGGCGACATTGCAAGGAATAGATTGGTAAGGTCTGCCGGTATTCGGGTCGACGATGAATGCGCGCTCCTTGTGGGAGGCCGCACGAAATCGATTTGGCACCGTGTGTGGGACGTCGCTCATGCCGCGCGTTGGCTTGCCTCCGATGACGCCACGTTTGTCACAGGCGCACTTCTGCCTGTCGATGGCGGTCAGTCCGCCCGGCTGGGATAAAACAGCCTGATGGCTGACCGAACGGCGGCGTCGCGGCGGGCCGAGCGAGCCGCACGAAGGTCGGCTTCCTTGCATTCGGTATCCAAAGCGGACCGGCGGCAAACGGCCCCGAGGCTGCCCTGAGGACCGGAGGCGCGGCAGCGGGGACTTATGGTGGTTAGCCGCCGTCGCGTTACAAGCAATCGCCTGTAGAGCACACGGCCAGCAGAGTCATGAACGGCAGCGCCGCAACGGCTAAGCCGATGTAAGCAACGGCAACGGTTCCTTTGACCCTCGCAGACCAAGGTGCTGTTGCAACGCCTGCTAACCCCATGATTCCGGCTAAAAGGACAGCGAGCACGTCCAACCCTGAGACAACCGGTCTTACGAAATGCGCCCAGAGTAAGAGCACTAGCGGAGGCGCTAATAGCATGATTGCCAAAGTGCGTGCGGTCGCCATCATGCCGATAACCTACTCTTCGCGCGAACGTCCGATTATGGGGCGATAGCAGCCATTCCGATCGAACCCGCTACCAGCCTTCTTGCTCGTCCGCACCTAACATCGCGCGTGTCCGCCAAATTCAGCGCGGGGCGTCGCTGGTATAGGCGTGATGTTCCTTGTCGCCGCCCAGCCCGCCGGGCAGATTCTGTTTCGACGGCTTGCCCGCCGCCGTCCGGTCGCCGTCGGCAGGCGTCGTTTCGGAGCCGGCCGACCCCGGTGGCGCGAAGCCCTGATCGGGCTTGCCGCCGAGCGTGACGCCCTTGTCGGCAGTTCGCTTGTACAGGCCGAGCGCCTGGCGCGTCGACGCGCAGCCGCCAACTGCGATGACCAGCGTCAGGACCAGCAGCGCGCGCATTCGATAACTCCTCGGCTCGACCCGCGCCGTGTGAACCGGGCGCGGCGGCTTGGCAAGCGGCGGGCTATGCGCTTCCCATCCGCATCCGACGCGCCTACGGTCGGCCCCGGCCAGAGGATTGGACGGTCGCCGCTGTCGCAAGCCATCGGGTTTGGGACGGGGGAGGAAAGTCCGGGCTCCACGGAACGACGGTGCCGGGTAACCCCCGGCGGGGGCGACCCCAGGGACAGTGCCACAGAGAGGAGACCGCCGGGTTTCGGCCCGGCAAGGCTGAAAGGGTGCGGTAAGAGCGCACCGCGCGAGCGGTAACGTGAGCGGCAAGGTAAACCCCACCGGGAGCAAGACCGAATAGGGACGGCGCGCAGCTTCGGCTGCAGGGCAGGAACCGGCCCAGTCGTCCGGGTTGGTTGCTTGAGGCCGGCAGTAATGCCGGTCCTAGAGGAATGACCGTCCACGGGGTTTCGGCCCCCGGACAGAACCCGGCTTACAGATCCTCTGGCCACGCGCAGCGCGGCGCAGGTGTGAGCCGCGCCTCGACTCGCGCAAGCGCGGGCGGCGGGTCGGGCGACCTTCCCGCCCGAACCGGTCCGACGGCGCGGCTTTGCCGCCACGCGCTCGCTGCGCTAGACGGCTATCCATGACCATGACCACGCTCCGCTTCGACCACGGCGACACGATCGCCATGCTGCGCGACAGCGTCGCCGCCTTTGCCGCCGCAGAACTCGCCCCGCGCGCCGCGAGCATCGACGCCGACAATGCGTTTCCGCGCGACCTGTGGACCAAGTTCGGCGACCTTGGCCTCCACGGCATTACCGTCCCCGAAGCCGATGGCGGGGCGGGGCTCGGCTATCTCGCCCACGTTATTGCGGTCGAGGAAATCAGCCGCGCGTCGGCGAGTGTGGGCCTTAGCTACGGCGCGCATTCGAACCTGTGCATCAACCAGATCGCGCGCTGGGGCACGCCCGAGCAGAAGGCGAAATACCTGCCCAAGCTGATTTCGGGTGAGCATCTCGGATCGCTGGCGATGTCGGAGAGCGGATCGGGCAGCGACGTCGTCTCGATGCGGCTGCGCGCCGACAAGAAGAACGACCGCTATGTCCTCAACGGGTCGAAGTTCTGGATCACCAACGGGCCGGGGGCGGACACGCTCGTGGTGTACGGCAAGACCGACGCGCAAGCGGGCGCGAAGGGCATCACCGCCTTCCTGATCGAGCGCGGCATGGCGGGGTTCTCGACCGCGCAGAAGCTCGACAAGCTGGGGATGCGCGGGTCGGACACGTGCGAACTCGTGTTCGAGGACTGCGAGGTGCCGTTCGAGAACGTGCTCGGCGAGGAGGGGCGCGGCGTTCAGGTGCTGATGAGCGGCCTCGACTACGAGCGCGTCGTCCTCGCCGGTGGCCCGCTCGGGATCATGCAGGCATGCCTCGATATCGTCGTGCCGTATGTCCACGAGCGCAAGCAGTTCGGGCAGGCGATCGGCGAATTCCAGCTGATGCAGGGCAAACTCGCCGACATGTACGTCGCGCTGTCGACGGCCAAGGCCTATACTTACGCCGTCGCGCAGGCATGCGATCGTGGCGAGACAACGCGCAAGGACGCCGCCGGATGCATCCTGTATGCCGCCGAAAAGGCGACGTGGATGGCGTTGGAGGCGATCCAGGCGCTGGGCGGCAACGGCTATATCAACGACTATGCGACCGGGCGTCTGCTCCGCGACGCGAAGCTGTACGAGATCGGCGCGGGGACGAGCGAGATCCGCCGCTTCCTGATCGGGCGCGAGATGTTCGACGAAGCACGGTGAGGTCGCGCCGTCGCGACGAGCGCCGATGAAGCTGCTCGGCGCGGTCCTCGCCGGGGGCGTGTCGCGGCGGTTCGGGAGCGACAAGGCGCTTGCCTTACTGGACGGTAAGCCGTTGATCGCGCACGTCATCGACCGGCTTCGCGGGCAAGTCGAGGTTTTGATCGTCGTCGGGCGCTCGCATCCCGGCGCGGTCTCGATTGCCGATGCACCGGGGCCGGGATTGGGACCCCTCGGCGGTCTCAACGCCGCCCTCGCCTATGCCAGCGTGAACGGCTTCGACGCGGTACTGACGAGCGGGTGCGATCTGCCCGGCCTGCCGCTCGATCTTGCAGCGCAGCTTGGCGTCGGCCCGGCGTTCGCGCTCGGTCAGCCGCTGCTGGCGATCTGGCCGGTGCCGCTCGCGCCTGCACTCGACGCGTATCTGGCGGCGTCGCCCAACCGATCGTTATACGGCTGGGTTGCCGCTGCCGCCGCGCGGGCGGTCGACATCGGCCCGGTCGCGAACGTCAACACGGTCGATGACCTGACGGCGCTCTGACGACGCACCGGCGCCTCGGTCACATCGGCGGCCCGTGACCCCCGGTCACATCGGAGGAACGACCCCGCCGACGCCGACCGCGACCTGATTTGCCGCAAGCTTGCCGTCAGGGGTCTTCATCGTGACGACGAAGACATGGGCACCGTGGACAAGCTGCGCCGCGTTGCCCTCGGCGAACGCGACGATGGGGACGCGCGCGGGGACGACGATTTCCTGCGTTCCGCCCTTGTAGTCGACCGTCAGCGTCCGTCCGCTGTGGTGTTTGATCGTGCCGACCTTGCCGACATTGCCGTTGGTCATCGTGCTCGTGGGGCTGCGATCCCATGCATAATGGCCTTCGCCCAACCCGCGCATCGCTTCGGGGAAGACATGAACTTCGGTCGCCTCGAGGACGCCGCCCTTGCCGGGTTTGGCGGTCGTGCCGATGAAGCTGTTGGGTTTGATGCCGTCGAGGCCGATCTTCGACAGCGCGGCGACCTTCGTGCCGGGCGCGAGGACGACCGTCACGGTCGCGCCGTCGGTCGCCTTGACCGTTAGCAGCGCCGGGTCGGCCGACACGATCGTGCCGCGGACGAAGACCGGACCGGCGGGCTTCATCAGGTCGGCGGAGGCGCCTGTGGCGAACAACGTGGCGGTGGCGAGTGCGATCAGTGTCTTCATCGGGTGTTCCTTCTCAAGTCCGCTTCTGCGCGGCGATCCAGTCGGTGATCTTCGTTTCGAGCACCGCCATCGGCAGCGCGCCGCTCATCAGCACCTGAGCGTGAAAGCCGCGCAGGTCGAACTTCGGCCCCAGCTCGGTCTCGGCTTTGGTCCGCAGGCGGCGGATCGTCAACTGGCCGACCTTATATGCCAGCGCCTGTGACGGAATGGCGATGTAGCGTTCGACTTCGGCGGTCGCATCGGTCTTCGACATCGCCGAATTGTCGAGCATGTACGAGATCGCCTTGTCGCGGCCCCAGCCCTCGTTGTGGATGCCGGTGTCGACGACGAGGCGCATCGCGCGCAGGATCTCGTCGTTCAAATGACCGTAATTCTGGTACGGGTCAGTGTAGAAGCCCAACTCATAGCCGAGGCTTTC